>PMJC01000008.1 GCA_003157235.1 Methanosarcina sp. | reverse complement strand
GAGATGAAGTTAATACCGGCGCAAAGGGGACTATCGCCTGTTTAAGAATAAGACACTATCAGGATTTTGGCAGAGCCTCTTTTACTTCGCGAATGACTCTATCGGCTGTTTTTAAAGGAAAAGCGACAGCTTTTGCTACTTCCATACAATCACTTAACAATGGTTTTCCGCTTCCATTGACTGTTGTAGTATGATTACCGTTAAAACCTTCCGAGGGTAAAAGATCGTAAGCTGGTGAAACCTGCCAATGTCTGTTCCGGTAAATAAAAGAAAAATTTTTGGCATGATCATCCTTGTTGCCAATCAGGACATTGAAAATCATCAATCTGAATATTTTTTCAGCTTCATTGATATCACGAGTCAGAATAAGTGTAGCTTTCAACAGGTCAGTGTAATCCATTGAAGGAAGCCGGTGACTTGCATATAAGAGACCCGCGGCAGAATGCATGTGAATACGCTTTCCTTCTTCACGGTCGAAACGCCTGACTCCAAAATACTTATCTTCGAAAAGATGTGTTTCGGCCATTTCAATTCCACATTTTTTTGCCAGAAGTGAATATTCATATTCTATTAACCCAACATTTACCGGATCTGATGATGCCCTGAATTTGATCAGCCATTCCTGACCATTTATGCTGACCATCACTTTTGGCCGGGCACCTCCTGATGACCCTGCCTTATTTACCAACTCCTCCAGTGATCCTGTATAGTCGTCATTAAGTATTTTTTGTACTTCATCTGCATAAAAACTGATGGGGTGGATCGCTTCGGAAGAGAGGTCGTTTTGGGCAGGCAGATAGGTGAGAGCTCCCATACCGCCGCTACCAACAAGACTTAACCTGTCGAGTACAGAAAGTGTAATAGGTTTGATGCCTTTGCTTATCAGCCAACGGTCGATCAGCAATTTTCCCCAACCATCGGGCAGACTGTCATCAAAAACACCAAACAATCCTCCAAAGGGTTCAGCCCTGGCAGTAAACAGTCCGCTTTTCAGGGGCAGATAAAAAGGAGAGAGGGAGAAGCCTGTACTGATCCATCCTGCATCATACTCGAACAAACAGCGCCGGTCAGGTGAAAGAGCCAGTCTGCCTACCCGTGCTGAGCCCAGGCAAACCTCAATTAATTTTAAATTTTCAACCATTATGTTTTCCTCTCAGACGTTTTTTAGATGAGGTTTTCAGGGCCTGGTCGATATTTTCAAATTGCCGGCGTGAGAAAAGTAAAGCGAATTCCTCAGTGGCATCCAGCACCACTGCAAGCATTAACAGATGGCTGAGTGAAATTTCATGATTTCTCTCAAAACGCTTGAGACTACCCAGACTGACACCTGATCTTTTTGCCAGGTTTTGTTGCGTAAGGTTCATTTCAAGCCTGCGTTCACGCATGCGTTCCGCAATTCCCCTGGCTATGAGTACAGGGTTAAATGCATCAAGGATAAAATCGTTATCAGCTAATATATTAATCATTAATGCGTTTATTTAGCTTTATAGCTAATATATTATACAAATATAATTAAATATAATATGTTTATACATATTGTGACGACATGTTTTAAACCAGGAACCAGGGATTAGGGATTAATTACTTCCTACTACCTACTTCTTACTCAAATACCTTCTGCCTTCAGCCTTCTGCCTGTTATCTATTGCCTCTCGTCTTCCACCTTCTGCCATTTCCTCAAATGCTGAAGATTAAAAGAGAATTTATTAAAGTTTAAATGATGAATTAAGATTTGCTCTTTATCCGAGGCAAGAAAAAACCCTTAATACAATTTGGATTTATAATGCATAGTTGAATATGTGTTTTTTCATTAAAACCAGCTCCGTTATAAATAGGTCTGCCTTCAATAAATGCCGCTCTAACCGAATCATAAGGGGATTCACCTTTTGTCTTTAAAAAGCTATGAGTATATTCAATTACGGCACAATCCAGATACCTAAGAACTTTATCATGTCCTTTAGTTTTAGGGCGATCAATATTTTTTGGAATTGGCTTATCAAGTTTATCTGATTCTAATTTAAATAATTTATAGCAGTTTTTCAAAAGAGAAATATTACTGGAATCAAGCAGGTCTAAACATCGTCCAAGGTCTATGATTGCACCAACAATTGCAGGTTCATTAAGTGTCCCGGCCTTTTCTTTCTCCTCTGCCCAGAGAATAGCTCTTTGTGGGTTATTTTCCCAAAAATACATGCCATGACCCAGCCAGTCAAATGATTCATTGCTTGACCTTATGTAGGAAGGATCTGATATTAGTTTTTGTTGTTCTACCTTTTCACATCCATGAAATCCTAAAATCAAATTGGATCTTGTTGAATACACTTAAAAGAATTATTTTTCTGAAGGAATATAAATTTCTTTATAGGGCGATTTCAGGTTTCCATTCTTTGTAATTATGCCAGCATCTTTGAATGTTTCAATAATTTCTCTTTTACTTCGATTTTGTTTTATCGCTTCCTTTATAAGCTTGATAATTCTGTCAGTTTCATCAATACTCATGTCTTTCAATGTTTTATGAAGATTACTATGCATATTACGGATGCCAAATATACTACATTCCCCGTTTAAACAGGCCTCTCTATAAAGATAAAGCAAATCTTTTACAAAAGAAATACTCTGATTAAGTATTTAAATGGTACCTGTTAAATGGGAACGATTGAAGTATCCTTATTGTTCACTTTGCTTTCTACTACTTCCTTGTCTCGTCCTGATTTTTATTTACAGAATTTGTCCCTTAGTCCCTTTGTCTCTATCGCCTACCACCTTCCGCCAACTGTCATCCGCCGAATTTTACAGCGATTTCGTTACACAATAATTATCCAATATTGAAAGNNTTACTACATTCTCCCTTTCTCCCATTCATTTCTCACGCCTTCTGCCCTCTGCCTAAAGCCTTCCGCCTTTTACTTAAATCTCTCCTGGTACTCCGGCTTCTCTTTCATAATCTTAACACTCTCCGGATAGTTTTCAACAAACCAGACTAAAAAAGCAGTTGGATCTATTTTTTCGGAAAGCATTTTTTGCCGACAAAGCTGATAAACTTCTTTTACACTGTGAGAAGTAATTATTTCTAAAACTTTATCTAAGACTCCAGTTGAAGAACGAAAGCCATGAATAAGCTGATATTTGTCTTCCTGTTCACGAAGAGTTCCGGCATCTAACGAATTGACATAAATGGCAGGAGTCCCAAGCATTGCACATTCTGAGGCCATTGTTGCTCCTTCAGTTACCAGAAGATCAGCATGTGCCATAACATGATGAATCAGGTCGGGTGAAATGTTAATCATGTATTTATCAAAATATGCATTCTTATTTTCCGACTCTGAAGAGATAAATACTTTGTAATCGTTTTCAATCAATATCTTTATCAATCCTTTTTTTGTCTCTAAATCTAAACCTGAATGACCTATGTCATGATTGGCATTCCACGATACAAAACGGAGTAGTGCAAATTTTTTATTTTCAGTAATACCCGGAAGGGTTAAAATATCCGGATATGTGGAAATATTATTTGGATGAAGATAAAAGAGTTCGGAATAGCTGTTAAATCGAATTTGTCTTTTACCAAAATCTTTTTTAAAACATGATGGATTTAAAAAAACACTTGAAAAAGGTTTATAAAAAAAGTGCCCGAATCGGGCATGTTCTGTATCATCCAGGACGATGTGCGGAGTCCTCAATAACCATCCTGCTTGTGCAGCATAGGGCGATGCAAAACTTATGAAAAGATCTGGTGTAAATTTAATGGCTTTGTAAAGCAATTTTAAATCAGCAGTAAATAAATAAAATAATTTCCCAATAATTCCATCCCTTCCTCTACCTCTGTTGAAATAAGGAATATTGTATTTGGCTAGCAAATCAAATATAATTGATCTCTCACGGGCAGATACAAAAAATGTATGACCCTTACTCTCCATTATTTTTATGAAATTTTTAAAATAATGCACATGAGCAGGATGTCCTATATCAATAAAAATCCTCATCTGACTAATTTACTCTGTTTTGATTTTCAATAAATATAGAGGGAGTAAATGGAAGTATTTTCTTAATCCCGGATATTGATAATTTACTGAATGTTTTCAACAAATGCATATAAGAAGGATAGTCGTAGTAGAATTTATTTGGTTTTGAAAAGCATTCCTCAAATTCCTCATTTGTCATTTCAATCTTTTTCAATACATATTCTTTGTCATATTGTATTTCATCAGCACAATATGGATCCAATTTCAATTCATCCAAAGCCTGCTCTCTTGATATTTCGCCATTCATCACCAGTGCCGAGAGGGTAATTATTCTCTTATCTATCCCAAACTTTTTAGGCAACCAGTACGAGAGGGCAAATCTGGTAAATATGTTTTCGTGGTGGTGTCCACCATAATACTCCCAATTGTATTCCCGCTTTAGGAATTCCTGTGCTGTTCTCTTTTCGTAATCCAAATAATAGTAGGGACGCAACATCTTGATTTTTTTCAAATATCCAAATTTGATAAATTGAAAAATCGTATAGTACGGGAAAGATTTTAATTTAAAGTGCTCAAATTTTTTCAACAGATACAATAATTGCCTGGCATCAGAATAGGTCCATTCTGTAGGCTGTTTCCCTTCAGATCGGAAATCAGATCCGTTAAATATATAATTAACTCCTTCTCTTTCGGCAATTCTATAGAGCGCAGCTTTTATCGCAAGATCGGTCGGCCCATCAATCCAGGGCAATGAAGCCTTAATATAAGCCCTTAGTACCGCTTTTACTTCTTCATAATCTATCACATAAGTTTCAAGATCAATTTTCAAGGCATTTGTTACCTTTTTAATATTATCGACAGCTATCTTACTGCTGAATCCATTGTCCAGGTTAACTGCTAATGGTCTTAGTCCTTGTTTTTTAGCTAAATACAACAAATAACAGCTATCAGTTCCTCCGCTTACCCCAACAATACAATCATATTTTTTATTCTTCCCTTCCTTTCTAATCCTTTTTAACCATTCTTCCCACTCCTCCAAACCTCTCTCTCCACGAGGATAGAGTTCAACAAATTCTTTAAACATTTTGGCATAATTTGACACTCCATTTTCATCAAATCTTATCCCGGGGACAGATTCATCCCATAATCCTATGGCACATGTTTGATTCATCAACGGTCGTGTTTAAAAAGTTGCATAATTTCCTCTCTTTCAGGATAATTAACCAGTACCGCATTACGCTCTCCATGATAAATAAACAGGCTGCCTGCAGCAAGCCCGTTTAATGAAACTAAAGAATTTAGTTCAATAATATGTTGCCACTTACCGGACCCACCAAGGGCAACAACCGGGATAGTGACTGATTCGGCAACCTNNCATCTCGTTCGATAGATTGAATAATTATCTCGCCTGCACCTCTTTCTTCCATTTGCCTTGCATATTGGACAGGATTGTAAGTTAAAGATTTTGTGCCTGCCCTGATCCAGACTTTTTCTTTTCCCAGGAAGTCTTTTTTAACATCAATACAAACTGCAATAGTAGATGAACCAAATTCATAAGCGGCTTCTGTGACAAATTCCGAATTTTCCCCGGCGATAGAGTTTAATATCACTTTTTCCGCTCCGACTTCAATTATCTTCCTGATGTCTTCCAGAGTTCTGATGCCGCCTCCCGCAGAAAATGGCATATTAGCTTCTTCCCCGACTTTTTTTACAAAATCAATCGAAATTGTACGCTTCTCTTTGGTGGCAAGAATATCAATAAATGCTAATTCATCAGCTTTTAACTCATTGAAAATACGAACTGCGTTAATAGGATCACCAATATACCTGAAGTCTTTAAATTTTACAGACTTAACCAATCCTTTGTTTTGGAGCAATAATACCGGGATAATGCGCGGACGATACATTGATTATAAATTAACAAAGTTCCTCAACAACAGCTCCCCTGCGTCATGGCTCTTCTCGGGATGATATTGTACACCGAATATATTCTCTTTTTGAATGGAGGAAGTAAAAGTATAGTCATAAACAGTTTCTGTTAAAATATCAATTGAATTATTGCATTGAATATGATAACTATGAACAAAGTAGAATTCTGAATTTTGTTTCATTTTTTCAAAAAGATGAGAATCTCTAAGATAGTTTAAAGTATTCCAACCCACATGTGGAATTTTAAACCTTATTTTATCAGAAACTTTGAATCTGATGACTATCGCATCGAACCATCCAAATCCTTCCTCATTCCCCTCTTCACTCTCTTTTGCCATCAATTGCATGCCAAGACATATACCTAATATCGGCTTTTTTTCAACTATTACCTGGTCTGATAGCATGTTCCACAATCCGCGGCTTTTAATTTCCGAAACGGCTTTTGCAAAGTGACCGACACCTGGTAAAATTAATTTATTACTGCGAGCAATCGCTTCTCTGTTTGAAGTAATAATTGATTCTACTCCAATTCTATCCATTTTCCTTTTAATCGAGCCAAGGTTGCCCATGCCATAATCAATAATTGCGACCATATTGAATTCTTTAATCAATAAATGCCCGAAACCACAATTCCAGATGAAGCCATTTCCAAAATTCAAGATTGTATCTATTATACTTTTGAAGGGATTTTAATTCCTTTTTGCACTGTTTAACATTAAAGTATCCTCTTTCTTTAAATTTGTCCGATTCTATAACATCTGCAAGCAACTCTTTCAATTTCACGTTTTTAAACCAATCGGATTCCGGTGTTGAAAAACCAACTTTATCTTTTCTCATTCTGATCTTTTCTGGCAATATTCCTTTTAAGGCATTCCTCATTATCACCTTGGTATATCCATTTTTGATGTAATTATCGGCCGGAACAGATAATGTTTTTTCGACTAAATTATGATCGAGAAAGGGGAAACGGGTTTCCAGAGAAAACTGCATACCTGTTTTATCAGCCCATAACAGATTATGTTCGAATTTATATTCAAAATGCTTTATTAAAAATTCTTTCAGGTTTTTGGACTTATAAAAATCATCAAATAATGCGTTAGTCTTATAGTAATAGTTATTATAAAAAGCCGGATTTAAAAAATCATGATTTTTAAAATGCCTTAAGGATCGTGGACTAAATGAAAACCCCAGCGATTTGAATCCGTATACTGATTTATGTATTCTGGTGTATTGGAAAAATTCATTTAGAAGCTTTCCCCAGGAATTTGCATTAATCAGGTCTCTGAAATAATATCCGTAAAAATAATGATAACCTGCCATTAATTCATCTGCTCCCTGTCCATTTAAAAGAACTGTACAATGTTTTTTTGCCAGTTCCATCACCTTATATTCTGCATAAACCGAAGTTGTAGGAACAGGTTCGGACTGGGAGGAGATAAAAGAGTTTAAATCTTCCAATAATGATTCCCCGGTAGGATATGTGTAATGAATTTTCAGGTTTTTCTCCCTGAATTCTGCTATATATTCCGATTCATCTCCTTTCTGTCCTTTCTGGTATACTGCTGAAAAGGAATGTAAATCAACATTCTGTTTCTTATTCAAAACCAGTGATGTTATTGCTGAAGAATCTAATCCTCCGCTTAGGCATGTTCCAACCGGAACATCACTTCTTAATTGAAGATTTATAGAACTTTTTAGTTCTTCAAGGAAATTGTTTTCATTAAATTGAAAGGATTCGTAGTGAGAAATTTGATCTGGTAAACAATACCAGCGATTTATATTAACTCTTCCAGATCTTACTGTAAGTATATGACCATGTTGTAGTTTAATTATATTTTTGAAAAAAGTTTTTTCACTATGATTGGTACGATTAAAAACCAAATAATCAAAAATAATAGAGTCTTCTGGTTCCTTACTTTTATCCAGTACTTTTAATAACGGCGGAATGTCAGAAGCAAATAAAAATTGATTTTTATCCTTATAAAAATAAAACGGTTTAATGCCGAAACGGTCCCTTGCTGCAAATAATTCATTCGTGTAAGTATCTAATATGGTAAATGCAAACATACCGTTAAGCTTGTCGAGACACGATTCTCCCCATTCAATATAAGAATTAAGCAGTACTTCGGTATCCGAACCTGAACTGAAAACATATCCTTTTCTCTTTAATTCTTCCTTAAGCTCTATATAGTTATATATTTCCCCGTTTAATAGAATTACATATCTTTTATCTGCCGAAAACATTGGCTGATGACCAGCCATGGATAAATCAAGAATACTTAATCTTACAAAACCAAGACCAATGTTCTCTTTAATATATAAACCCTCATCATCAGGGCCACGATGCTTCATGACTTGCATCATTTTTAGAAGAAGCGCTTCATGAATGGGTTTATTATCAAATCTGATTATACCGCAAATTCCACACATTTAGTTTGGTGATTGGTGATTTGACATATTTTAATCATTAATCTTTAATACTTTTTTATAAACTTCAATTATCTTCCCTGCAATAGTTTCCGAATCAAGCCCTAGCTCAATAATCCTTTCACGACCATTTGTGCGGCCTTTGGTTTGGACAAATTCCAGCGCCTTTTGAATCTTTTCAGCAACGTCAGTGACATCATAACCAGAAACATAACAACCGGCAGTACCTCCTGTCACCCAGCGAACGTCTCCCACATCAGTGCTTACAACAGGACAGTTACAGGCCATTGCTTCTTTTATGGTTTGTGGACTACCTTCTCTCAAAGATGTCATTAAAAAGAGATCACTTGCATTCATCATTAAATTTACCTCCTCCCGCGTTTTTTCTGATAACTCCAAAAGTTCAATATAAGGATACTGATCTGTCGCTTGCCTGGCTAAACTCCAGTTTTTAACAGGAATATTTTTTGTTGACGAAAATAAAATGTATTTTTTTGAATCATCAAGATTAAGTTTAGTTCTTGCTTCTTGTTTATCAAGGAGTCGAAATTGTTTTAAATCAATTCCACAAGGTATCACAAAATTTTTATATGGTGTCTTCACAAATATCCTGTTTTTTAAATCTTCAGAGACAAAAATATTAGCCCTGGAAAAGATCCCAACGAAAGATGATAAAATATTAAGACTTTTACGGTTCACATCACAGCCATGAAATGTCGCAACCACAGGTAATTTTCTTTGAAATGTTGCTACCAATCCGCTTAGTCCGTAATGTGAATGAATAATATCAAAGTCCTTAGATTTTATCTTTTTTCTTAGCCGTAAAATACTTTTAATATAACCATAAGCACCCTTTCCTTTTATATAGAAATAGTCAAACGAAATACCAGATTTTTCAAGTTCTGAAACCTGTTCATAAATAAAAGCATGATGCAATTTCACATCGAATACCTGGTGATCAGGAGCGTTACCACTGCAAACGATAAGGATTTTCATTTTATAGAAAAAAGTATTTAATGTGCCTGGAGTTTTTATTGCCTAAAGTACTCAGAGTTAAATTTTTTAATTTAGGAAGAAGGTAGTATGTAGTAAGAAGCATGAGGTAGACCTGTGTCAATTTTCTATTAACCCCAGCAAGTAAGGTTTCAGATTTGTATTTATTATATTTTCCCAGGTAAGAGACTCTACCGATTTCCTTATCTCAGAGGACTTAAAGGAATTTCGTTTATTATAAATGGTTGAGAGACCAATACAAAAATCTTCGGAAGTATCTTTTATTAGAACGCCATTGTTCTCATTTACAGTCACTTTATTTTCATAGGTATTTGTTGCTAATACAGGCATTCCTGCCATCAGGTATTCAATTGTCTTAGTTGCTGGTTGACAATCATAATCTCTGATCATTGGAATATAGGATACTCCGATATTGCAATTCAGAAAGAACCATTTTAGTTTTTCTCCATATACCTGACCAACATAGTGCACTGTGTTCTGCAGATCATTATTATTTATTGTGTCATTTAGTTCTTTCACTTCCAATGGTTTACCTCCTCCTACAATATAATATTCGATCTCCATATTCTTCCCTTCATTCTTAATAAATTGCGCCAGGCCCTCTATTGTTTGGCCAATGTTCCTTGAGGTAAGTGTGCCTATGTAAAGAAGTACCAGTTTATCGAATATCTTGGGTTGGGAAACAATCTGATCAGCTCCCAAAGGAATGATTATTGTCTTTTTAATCTGAAGCTTCAACTTCTCCCGGAGGCTTTCTGAAAGAGTGATAATCCGTTTAAAAGGAAACGCTTCGATCCTGATAATTGAATTAAAAAAAAAGGTTTTAAACCTGACTAATGATGTATAGCCGGTTCTTATATCCAGAATTAAATTTTTGCGTGGAAGGAAGAGGTTAAGCAGGGAAGAAAAAAAGTAATATTTCAGTATTAATTTTGAAGATGTATTTGACTTAAATATCCGGACAATTGCATTGTAATATTTCAAAATCCGGAGTATTTTATTTCCGGCTAATTCAACATATACTACCTTTATTTTTTCTGATTCTTTAAATTTAATTTCTCCCTGGTCAAAACAAATATATATTACATTAAACTCCCTGCTCAGGTATTTTGCATAATTATAATATATTGTGAAATACCCGTACTGGTCAGGAGATGCAAGAATGACTGTGTTCAAAATTGTCTGATTTTTGAAGATACTGCCAATTTACTTTGAGTGTTCATCCGGTAATAGCGCCTCATCATTAATCCAACTGAGAATGCTATAGTAAATGAAAAGCTGTACACAACAATAAATGTTGTCGAATAAGTCAGGTAATCAACAACGGCCAGGAAGATCAGTATAAGGCTCCCCATTCCGATGCTTTTCCAGTATCTCTCCTGTTCCTTTTTCAGTATCTTAAATATCATTAAACCATAATAACCTAATAAAAGAAGCCAAAGGCTTGCACCTAAATATCCTATCTGGACTACCTGATAGGAAATCCCGGGGTACGTGCCTCCCACGCCAAATCTTTCGAATCTACCATCTCCCCTGGCGGCTCCTTTAAGCGTTTCCGGTCCGAACCCAAATAATTTCGTTACAAACCTTGATTTTTCGAGAATATTATTAACCTGTTGAAAACTGGCGAATCTTCCGTAAGCATAATCTCCATGCAAGGTATTATACTCCACGGATGATTCAATCAGAAAGTTCAGATCGAAACTTCCGTTTTTTGAACCTTCCGGGTTCATCATTGGTATTTTTTTTGCTCCTATAATTAAAATAATTATTGATAAAACAAAAGTCGAAACCAGGTAAATGACTTTCTTATGAAATGCCCGTGATCTGATATCAACTTCCCCGAGCATAACAATAAAAAAAACAAAAACAGCCGGCAGAAAAACAAATGTTCCTCTTTTCTGACTGGCATAAGCAATCAGTGTAAATGCAAAAATAAGCACCAGAAAGAGTTTTTTCTTTTCATAAATGTAATAGCGGCTCAATAAAAAGCCGGCAGCAATTAATGGAATAAATGTAGCCACACCACCTCCTGCAACGATGATGGTGCCAACCGGTTGCTCAGGGGTTCCGAGTATTAATAGTTTAACAACTGTGGCAATTAATTGAAAAATAAACAGGTATTGGATAAAATCAATGATTTTCCTTATCCCGTATTCCGGTAATTCTATATTTACCATTATTAACATAAACAGGTAAGGCGTCAGAAAAAACCTGTAATAGAGATAGGATTGATATAAATTGCTTGAGCTTATTAAAACCGATATAAACAAAATAACTGAGAATATAATAAATATTCTGATCCCCGGAAGATTAAATTTCTTTCTTTTATTTGAAACAGAAATCATGGTTTTAACCAACAGAAACATTATCAGGCTCTCAATCAGAATATTGGCATAAAATTGTTTTATATTGAATTGATCTATTATTCCGAGAAAGAACACCAATAAAAGAACGATGGTAATTAATGAATTAGCAGATCGTGCTTTTCTGATTCTCGAAAAACTCAGAAACAGAAACAATATAGTTACTATAACAGGATACATTATTACTAAAAATATTGAGTTTTGGTAATTAGGCTCATAAATTTTTTGATTTTGACTTCCTTTTGGTTCAATTTCTGCTTTGATTCGTCCAAATTCATAATAATAGCTTTATTTATCTTCACTCTTCCATTTTTTGCAATTTGCCATTAGAATAGAGATTCCTCATTCCTCCCGCTTTGCGGGATCCATTCGGAATGACAGTTCAATTATTGTAAAGGGGAAGCAGAGGCGATTCGCCTTGGCGAATCGCCTCTGCTTCCTGTGTCAACCCAAATCAACCATGTCATTCCGAGCGCCAGCGAGGAATCTCCTGAGATAATATTATTAATAGCCAATAATAATTCTAAATATTTCGAAAGATCTGAACCAGGGATTTGGTGACAATATCTAAACTGTAATACTTATTTATGACTTGTGTTCCATTGAACCCCATAAGTTTACTTTTATCCTGATTTTTGTAAAAGAATTCTAAACCTGATATCCAATCATCATCCTTGAACGCGGCAAACCCTATTTCACCTTTTGACAACACTTCATTATTCATACCCACCGGGGAAACCAGGACAGGAATCCCGCATGCCATGTATTTAAGCATTTTAAAACTGCATTTCCCCCTCTCCCAGGGTGTATTGTTTAAGGGCATTATTCCAACCCGGGCCTCCTGAATAGCAACTATTTCATCTTCCGGCGTCCATTTTATGAATCTGATTTTTTCTTTTCTTATGCTTGTAAATTTTGGATATACATCTGATATAACAATCAGGAGAACATCCATTTTTTCATTCAGAAATTTTGCCAAAGTCTTCTCAATGGAAAGAAGATAATGAATAGTCTGTTGAGATCCCGTCCATACGATCTTAAACAAATTGCCTGGTTTTGAATCAGAAGGACAAAACCATTGAGTATCAATAGCCGTAGGAATAATATTAATATTAGGATTGACCTTACAAAACCAGTCTGCAATAAAACTGTTGCCGGCTAATATTATCTCTGCTTTTTGTGCAATTTTCCTGGTGATTCTTTCATCATTAAGCCAGATGGCATCATCCACATCATAAATCAGAGGTCGCAGGATAAATTTCTCCATATATAACGTATTAACAACTATTCTGTTGAGCCAGACGGCATCATAACGGTTACTCTTTATAATGTCATCTATTCTTGATATTGATTTAATCCCTATCCAGGTTGCACTGACAGGGAAGACATACCTTTGTCTAACTCTACCCAATATTCCCGGCAATTTTGCAGAGTAATCGATTTTTGCAGCAAACTCATCGACAGAAATCCCGGCATCATTTAATAGAGGTATATATTGTCTGACCCTGTATTTCGAAGACGGGACATTAATACCAGGCGTCAGAGCCGAAATTCTCGTCATGATTTGTATGGTGTCCCCGAGGTATTAAAATTGTAAATTTTACTAAGCAGAATCTCGGACATATTTAGAGAAGTATTGTTGTATATCTGATCCCATTTATGTACCGGAATATTGAAACCTCTTTTTTTGCGATTCAGAATTTCTTCAGGTAGAAGATCCTTATATGCATACCTGACTAATCCTTTTAAATTGCCCTTATATAACAGTATTTCCTCAGGTAATGAAAATGTAAATTCAATGAGCTCTCTGGAGAGCAACGGTACCCGGACTTCAAGAGAAACTGCCATACTTACCCGGTCCATCTTTGTTAAAATATCATCAGGAAGATATGTTTCGAAATCAAGTAACATTAAATCTTTAATCCCGATTTTTTCTTTGGTCCCAAGTGATTTAAAGCACCAGTAATCATCATAATCTTTTTCGATATTTAAAAGAGATCTGTAATTTGTTTTTTCTTCCTTCAGCATTCCTCCAAGCAGCTTTACATAGAGGGATTGTTTGTCAAGATTAAAATTCAAAAGCCGGTTTGAGATCTTACCAGGAATCCGGTAACGATTCCGGTTCCGGATGTTTAAAAGCAAATTGTTTACCGGAAGATGTATATTTTTATTTGAATACTTAATAAAATTCCGGTACCACAAATAACCTCCAAACAGTTCGTCTCCCCCGTCACCTGTCAGTGCGACCGTTACTTCCTCCCTTGCAAATTTTGATACTAAAAAAGAAGGCACGGCAGAAGTATCTCCATAAGGTTCATCATACCATTCAAGCATGTTGGGTAATAATCGGATTGTATCTTCCTCTGAAAGCTTTCGTTCTTTATGTTGTGTCTTACACAAATGGGCGATTGCCCTGGCATAAACGGCTTCACTATGCACAGGATCTTCAAAACCGATTGTGTATGTTTTATTATTGTCATTTACTTTTGATGCTTCATAAACTACAATACTGGAATCAATTCCTCCACTTAAAAAGTAACCTAATGGAACATCCGACATCAACTGCTCTTTAACAGATTTCCTGACAAGAAGTCTTAATTGTTCACCCGCTTCTGATATGGTAATATTATTAACTAATTCTTTTTTAATGCTCCAATAATTCACAAGATTTGAAGTCATGTTTTGTAAATCTATTTCAAGATAGTGGGCAGGTTTTAATTTATATGCATTTTTATACAGCGTCTTAGGCGAGGGTATGTATGAGTATGTCAGATAATCATAAATAGCAGAATTATCCTTTTGAAGCTGCCCATTAAAATACTTCTCTATTGCTTTAAGTTCTGAAGCCCAGATATAAGTGCCGTTAATTATTCCATAGAACAATGGTTTTATACCGGCTCTATCCCTAACCAGGAAAATCTTTTGTTTCTTTTTATCATAAATACAAAAGGCAAACATGCCATCAATCCTTTCAAGCAATCCATTGATGCCAAAATGTCTATAGCCATGGAGGATTACCTCTGAATCTGATTCACTTCTGAAATTATAAATTTGCTTCAGCTCATTCCTGATCTCCCTGTAATTATAAATCTCCCCATTTACTGTTATAATTACATTGCCATCTTCACTGATCATTGGTTGTCGGCCGTTTTCACTCAGATCTATTATAGAAAGTCTCCTGTGTCCAAGATAAAGTTCAATCTCAATATATTCACCCCATTGATCCGGCCCTCTGTGTTTAAGTGTATCGAGAGAAAGCCTTGCTCTCTCTATGTTCAAATTCTCAGTTATCAGTCCAAATATTCCGCACATTCATTTCTTATTTGATAAAATACCTGAATACCTTAAATGCTGCTTTACTTTTACCAGGAATTGAATAAAAACAAGTTTGAGAAATGTTACCGGACTTTCTTTTTTTGCTTTTCTGAGGAATTCCCTCGCCTTAATTTTATCATTATTTTCAGAGCAAATATTGCTGCAGTACCAATAACATTTTGCCATGACAAGATGTCTCTGATTTTTATAATCTGCCCATTTTTCAATTAAAGATTCGTAGTAAACGGGAAGTTCTTCTGCCCAACTGATTGCTTCTTTTATGGATTTTGAATTTTGGTGTATCCTGAAAAAAGCCAGCGCGCCGGGGACGTAAAGAATATTATGATTTTTTGATATGCGAATAAAATAATCCCTGTCGAGCAGTACATGCAATTTCGGATCCAGTACCCCGGTTTTCTCCAGCACTCTTCTTCTCCATATTGCAGATTGTTGGGGTATTGGTATTAAAAGTGTCTTAAGCATTTGTGTGTAAGAAGTGTTCTCTCCTTTTCTAAGTCTAGTTTTTCCTAGGACAGTACCCTGGTCAACATCACCATAAATCATATCAATATTGGGATTTTGCTCAAATTCTTTAATACGTCTTGAAATGAAATCAGGGTATAAAATATCATCTGAATTAATCCAACAGATAAAATCTCCAGACGCTTTTAAAAACCCTTTATTAATTGCATCTGCCTGTCCCTTATCCGGTTCGCTTACCCAATAGGCCAGCTTTGTTTCATACTTTTTAATTAGTTCTACAGAATTATCAGAAGAGCCTCCATCGTTAATAATATATTCAATGTTATTATAGTCCTGATTTATTACAGAATTAATGGTTTCTTCAAGGTATTTTGATTGATTATATGAAGGCGTTATAATTGTAACTAAGGGTTCCAATTTCAAAATATTAACGTATATAGGACTGGCTTTTTATGAAAAAACAGGTTTGATTTTAATTAGTTAACCTTAATTAAAGTTTTGTAAAAATTTATAAGTTGAAGGCTGACAGTTTCGTATTTAAATACATTACCGATTTCAGAAGGATCAAAAGCAGGGGGATTTGATAAAACAAAAACCAACCCTGTGTACAAATCTTCGGTATCGAGATATTTAGCGAGGTAACCATTTTTTTTATGGATTAAAAAATCTCTTATGCCTGTATTTTCAAAAGCAACAACCGGTGTCCCGCACAGTAAACTTTCCAATGCAGTCTGACCAAATGATTCTTCTTCCGAAGCTGAAATAAAAACGTTACATGAATTATAAAATTCTGATAATTCATCTTCTGTTTTTAGTTCCCCAAGATACTTTGTCTTAAAAGGAATTTCATCAATTCTATAGTCGGAACCGATCATTATGACCTCATATTCATAAAGATCATCCTTTTCACGATAAAGTCGATTAATGATCTCCAAAAAATAATTCAGCCCTTTATACTTTATTTTGCCACAAGAATAATATCCTATAAATTTTTTACTGCTATTATGCTTTTCAGATGGATTGATTTCTTTTTTACAAAAGACAGAAGTGTCAATAGTATTAGGAATTAAATAAACAGGTTTGGAATTTAACAATTTTTGATTCTGAAATTGCTTAAGCATCCATGAAGATGGAACTGTAAAAGCTATATTACTGATTTTTAAAAACTCATCAATTTTATTTTTTAATGATTTTCGTGTTATATCGCTTAGTCTTGAAGATAATAATTGGGGACAAAAGCCACAGCCCTGGGTAAACCTTGCACAATTTAAAATCACATGGCATCCTCCTGTTATCGGCCAGGCATCGTGAAGGGTCCAGACCAAATGATCTGATAGTTCAGAAAGTTTAGTTAAAGATTTAATATCAACAAAACTATTTATCCAATGCAAATGAATAATATCGTATCTGTTATTAATTTGTTTTTCAAAATTTGT
>PMJC01000485.1 GCA_003157235.1 Methanosarcina sp. | reverse complement strand
GGCAAGAATTTTGTTCTAATTCAATAGAAGCATAATTTGTAGCTGAAGATTTAATTTTAGACTTAGAGATGCTAGGGATATTAATAGCATAGCAAGGAAAATTTCCCACAATTCTAAGGCATATGATTGCAAATGACGAGATATACAAAGATGAAACAGGGTATAAAAAATGAGACATTCAAAAGAAGAAGAGGGTCGAGACTGATACATTCTTGGTTAATAGTAGTATAAATTTAATTAGTGCAATAATTGCAATTATTAGGAAAGAGATTGTGAGCATACATTAGGAAGATACCCTCTGTACTTTCATGCCAAAGTATGAGTACAAAAAAGTAAGCATATGCTTACCTTATAATTACAACAATCGCATCATTAACTTCTAGAATATCAACTTCTCTACCTTCTGAGATCACTTTTTTTGTTACCACCACGGCTTCAGATTCGATCTCGATTGATTGCCCATTTACAGTAATGATTATCTTTCCGGAGGCTTGCTGGGCCTCAATAGTCGCAAGGTCTTCTTTTTTTAG
Organism: Methanosarcina sp.; assembly: GCA_003157235.1. GTDB lineage: Archaea > Halobacteriota > Methanosarcinia > Methanosarcinales > Methanosarcinaceae > Methanosarcina. Next base: position 10,362 of record PMJC01000485.1, on the reverse strand, counting down.
CGCTTTTACAACATCGTTTGCATCCTTTCTGAAGTGCGGCCCAATTAAACCCATGTTAATCTTAACACCCATGGGCATATATTCAAAGGAAGGAGTACCTCCAATCAACTCAACTTCAGAGTTCGTAGTGCCTGAAATATCTCCTGTATCGATATCTGTATTATATATCTCTATTTTCTTCAATGGAGCATTGAGTGCCATTCCTATATCTGACTTATACCTGCGAACTTCACTAGTGATTCTCTTAATCAGCTCTCCCGCAGCTTCAGCTTCTTCGCTGATGAGACTTTTATCGATAGTTGGCCAGGTCTGTATATGGACGCTTTCATTGCTAAATCTTGAATGCAGCTCTTCTGCAAAGAAAGGTACAAAAGGCGCAAGCAGGAATGAAAGAGTTTTCATTGTTTGATGGAGAACATATTGACCTGCTCTTCTGCCTTCGACCTTGTTACCATAGAGTCTGCCTTTTACAAGTTCTAGATAGTTGTCCGCAAGGACTTCCCAAGTAAAGTTCCGAATGGCCTTGAAAGTTGAATCAAAATTGTATCCATCAAGTTCTTTAGTGGTAGTATCCACAAGTCGGTTAAGCTTGCTGAGGAGCCATCTGTCAATTGTAAGGAGGGAATCAATTGAGAATATTTCTGCGTCTTCATGCCCGAAATCATTTAAATGGGCCATCGAGAAGCGGTAGATACTCCACATCTTCTGGAGAAAGCGAGAAGCTGAAACTACATCTTTCCAGCGGAACATTATATCTGAGCCTGTGGAACCTCCAACTGCTCCCCACTGCCTAAAGGCATCGGCACTGTATTGTGATATCACTTCTTCGGGGGAAATGATGTTTCCAAGGGACTTGCTCATTTTATGGCCATCAGGTCCAAGTACCATACCATTGATCATTATAGAGTCCCAAGGCTTCTTGTCTTCAAGAGCCAGGCTACGCAGTATTGTATAAAAAGCCCAGGTTCTGATGATATCATGTCCCTGAGGACGGATCTGGGCAGGCAAGCGGAGTTCATACTCGCTTTCCCAGCCAGTGACATGTAATGCAGTAATCGAGGAATCCATCCAGGTATCAAGGACATCGATCTCTGGTTGAAATTCGGTTGAACCACAAGTACAGGCTTTCTTTGGAGTTGCTTCATTTGGATCAATAGGTAGCCAACTCTCTTCTGCAAGCATGACTTCTCCACAATGCTTACAATACCATATCGGAATTGGAGTTGCAAAAATCCTCTGTCTGGAAATGCACCAGTCCCATTCCATGGTGCCTGTCCAGTTCTGCAGCCTGGTTTTCATATACTCTGGGCACCAGTTAATCTCTTCTGCAGCTTTCAGAATGCTTTCATGGTTGATCTTCACGAACCATTGGGGTTCGGAAAGAATTTCTATTGGGGTGTCGCAACGCCAGCAGAGTCCAACATTTTGCGTCAGAGATTTCTGGTCATAAAGGAAACCTTCGGCCTTCAGGTCGAAAATTATAGCCTCTCTGCATGCTGTTGCACTCAAGCCTTCATACTTGCCTGCAGCTTTTGTCATATTTCCTTGCTTGTCGATAGTTTTTACAAGGGGTAACCCGTATTTTGCCCGCCAGTGTACATCTTGTTTGTCCCCAAAAGTACAGATCATCACAGCGCCTGTACCTAGTTCAGGCTCAACAGCTTCATCAGTAATCAAAGTCACTTTCTGCTTAAAAATAGGCACTCTAATTTCCTGACCGACATATTCCTTGTATCGCTTGTCTTTAGGATTAACTGCAATGGCAACGCAGGCTGACATCAGTTCTGGCCTTGTAGTTGCAATGTCGACCTTGTCGAAATGGACGAAGTTAAGTTTAGTTTGTCTTGTGTCATACTCTACTTCTGCAAACGCGATGGCAGTTTCGCAGCGAGGGCACCAGTTAACAGGATGTTCTTCGTGATAGATGTATCCATCATTGTACATTCGGACAAAGGATTTCTGTGTCTTTACAAAATATGAAGGGTCCATGGTTACGAATTCGTTGCTCCAGTCCACAGAAAAACCCAGACGCAGCATTGTTTTTCGCATCTTGCCAATGTTTTCTGCCGTCAGTTCCCGACACATTCTCCGAAATTCTGCACGAGGAACCTGGTTTTTAGTTATCCCATGAATTTCTTCAACTTTTACTTCTGTTGGCAGGCCATGACAGTCCCACCCCTCAGGGAACATTACATTGTATCCCCGCATTCTTTTGTAACGAGCAACAAAGTCGATATAGCACCAATTAAGCGCGTTTCCAATATGGAAATTGCCTGTAGGATAAGGGGGTGGGGTGTCGATAATATATTGGGGACGTGAATCTTCTCCCCAGTTGAAGTGGTACATGGAAAGATCCCATTTCTCCATCCACTTTTCCTCAATATCATTTGCATTGTATTCTACTTGAATTTCCGATTCTTTCATAGAGACACTCCATGATTGGAAAATGGTGTATGAATTTCTGGAGTTCTAGAGTGCTTGCGATTATTTAAATATATCTGGTCTTGAAATAGTTCGATATCTCGTCAGTTCATAAATCATTTCTACAAATCAGAAGAATAGCAAATAAATGATTGAAGGTAATGAAATCGTTGGTTATGGAGACGAAAACTGACTCTACTATAGAATAGACACAGATATTTTACTGCTTGTATCCTCTGAATTATGTAGTATCGTTAATATCACGACTTTACCTTATGAAGCAAACTATAACTATCAAAAAATTCGTAATGTTTTACTTCATGCTGCAACATCTTCGACCAATACTCTGGAATCTGCAAAAGAGAGTTTAAGTACAAAGTCCCACAGAATATTGAAAATTCATTTTTGATTTACACATATGAAGTTTATGAGAAGGAGTCGTGATCTGAATTGGAACTTCGATTTTCTTTTTTGAATAAAGTTTGTTTCCTGTGGAAATGAGTTAAATACTAAAATATGAATCCTTATAGGATAAAAGATCAGAGACTGATAACTCCATGGCCAGGGAAATAAAAATACTCCACACTGCGGACACGCATCTTGGATATATCCAGTATTACAGTGAGGTTCGTAGAAAGGACTTTTTTAAGGCTTTTGAAATTGTAATAAATGATGCGATTGATATGCAGGTTGATGCTGTAGTACATGCAGGGGACCTTTTTGATTCGAGGAACCCTACTCTTGAAGACCTCCTGGAGATTATCAACATCCTGATTAAGTTAAAAGCTGTTGAGATACCTTTTTTTGGGATTGTCGGGAACCATGAGAGCAAGCAAAATAAGCAGTGGCTAGACATTTTGGAGAAAATGGAACTTGCTGCAAGACTTAGTAAAAAACCGCACATCTTAAGGGGTATTGCAATATATGGAATCGACAGTGTCCCTAGATCAAAGATTCCTTTATTCGAGTATTCTGGGTTTGAAGCTCCGGATTCTTCCCTGCCGGAAAATTGCAAGAAATTACTTGTAATGCACCAGATCATGCAGCCTTTTCCATATGCTGAATGGGACTGTGTTGAAGTGCTTAATAAGCTTCCGTTCAAGATTGATGCAATTCTCCTTGGAGATTATCACAAATATGAAAAAATTAAGGTTGGAGATACATGGGTCACGTATTCCGGTAGCACAGAAAGAAACAACACTTCTGAAGAAGAGTCCCGTTCTTACAACATCATCACTCTTTCCGATGAAAGGTTGGAGATTAGTAGGCGCACAATTCCTACCCGCAAATTTCTTTTCATTATAGTAGAGTTGAATGAGGAAGAGAATACTTATGAACAGATTTTTTCTGCAGTAAATGAACATCTTGAAGAGCTTCTCGAATCAGTAGTGTTCTTGAAAATTTATGGGAATTCGAGGATGATTCTGTCCATCAGTGAGATTGAAGAATACCTTCTAAATAAAGGAGCCCTCGTGACAAAGGTCACAGATCTGAGGATAAAAAAATCTTTACCCAAAGAGGGTTTGAAAGTCACATTTTCGGATCCTGATCAGGCAGTTGCAGAAGAGATCAAGAGAATGAGCTTAAATGATGGCGGGTTAATTGTTGATGAAGTTGTCCGGAACCCAAACGTCACAAGGTCAAGAGTGGATGAAGAAACTGAAAGTCGAATTTCAAAGTTGATTGAGGCCATTGATTTCAAAGACCCGGATTTCCGAATAGAAAGTTCTGTCAAATCTGTCAGATTTACTGAGTCTAAAGAAGCAAAAGAATGTGTATATGATAACGAAGTTAAAATAATTGTGGATCTCAATCCAGCTGAGAAGACTGAATTTGGTGTGGCAATTATTGGAAATTCTAAAACTACTGAAAGCTCTGGAATTATTGAAGAATCTGAAATTTTGAAGCCCTTAGACAGGATTAAAAGTTCTGAGATAAAAAGTGGTGAATCGTCTATATTGAGTTTGGAGAGCTCCGGATCAGCGCCTGAAACTTCATCTGTATCTGAATCTGCACCTGAATCTATATGTGAACCTGCATGTAAATTTGCTTTTCTCCAGGAAAGTTCCGAAATTTTGGCAGAAAGCCATGGAAAAGGGATGGCATTTTGGAAAGACAGTGGAAAAGAGCTTGAAAAAGAGGTTAATATCTTGCCTGATTCCGAAGGTGAAGTTAGCTTTGGAAAGGATGCAGAAGGCAAAACAGAGGTGCTGTCCGAAGTAAAGCCGATCAAAGTTTTGGGTGCAGTCGGAAAAAAGGCAAATTTGGGGCAGAAAAAGGGAAAAGGAAAACTTTCTGCACTTCGACAGTATAACCTTGGTGATTANNGGAGTGACAGTCATTTCTGGGGTTAACGGAAGTGGAAAATCAAGCTTGCTCGAAGCCTGCTTCATGGGACTTTTTGGTAGTAAGATCCTTTCAAAGGATTTTGTGCTTGCAGATATAATTTTCAAAGGGGCTGAGGATGCTAAAATTAGTCTGGGCTTCGAGCACTTAGGGCGTGAGTATCTTATTGATCAGGCTTTCCGATACTCGGTTAAAAGTGAGAATGCCTCAAGCTCAAAATGCATATTGTATGAAGATGGGGAAATTATTGTTGATCAGGCCATACGGACTTATGAGAAAGTATGTTCCCTCCTAAATATGGATGAGGAGGCATACAGGAACTGTGCTTACATTCGACAGGGAGAGATCGATGTACTTATTAATGCAAAGCCAAAAGATAGGCAGCTCATGATTGATGACCTACTGCAGCTAGGAAAGCTCGAAGAGTATAGGGAAAGGGTAAATAGTGCAAAAACAGCTGTTAAAAGGCTTGAAAGGGATACTAAAAACAGCCAATTAGGTGTGAAAGCTGAGATTGAAAGGATTGAACGTACAGGACTAGTTGCAGTACTGAACGAGCTTAGGCAGAAGGAGAAGGAAAGCAATATTGCCTTAAAACGTTTAAATGAGATGAAAGAGGCTGCAACTACCCGTAAAGAAAAGCACGACCTAATGATTGTGGAGTACACAGAAAACCTACAGGAAATTGAGGTTTTAAAACAGTCTATTTGTGAGTTTCAGGAAAAAAAAGATGTATGTTTCCAAGAGAAGGAAACATTTGCAGATGAGGTCCATGAACAAAGGCAGATTTTACTCGAACTGGGAGAGGAAAATAATACCATCCAGATAGAATGTGGCTTTGAAGACCTTGATATTGAGANNAGGCCCTCAAGCATACCTTGCTAGAACTTGAAAAAGAAAAGGTTGAGACTGAGGACGTTTATGTACAATGTAAAAAGGATATTGAGGCTACAAGCAGAGAAATAGAGGGGAACAGAACAAAAATAAGGAGAACTGAAGAGGAAAATAGGAAGCTTAAAAGAAAGGCAGGTTTTGAAGAAGCTAATGAAATTTCTTCAGTAATAAAAGAACTGGAAGAAAAAGAAAGTTTTTTTCGTGACCAGAAAAGTGAGATTTCGGCAAAGCTTACACTTGCTTTTAAAGAGAAAGAAATTAGGGACTTAAACCTCCTGGAACTTGGAAAAGAACTGCAAAACTATAGGAATGCAGTCCAGAAAGGTAAGATAGAAGTTGAAGTTCTTGAAGAGGAACTCAAGGAGAACTCAAGAGAAATTATCGAAATTCATGAACAGGAATCCGACGTCCTCTTAGAATTGAACGGACTCAGTTTTACCGGCGAACAGCTCGAAGATTTGGAAGATTTCAGCGAGCTTCTGCTGGAAAACAAAAATAGACATCATGGACGGGAAAAAGAGCTTGAGGCAACTATCAGAGAGCTTGAAAAAGTTCTTCGTAAAAATTTGCAGTTGCTTTCCGAAGGAAAGTGTCCTACATGCGGGCAGGAGCTTGAAGAGTCTGGTATTGCCTGCGCGACAGAGAAATCCGAAAAGAAAAAAGAAAAGATGTCAGTAGAACTTATGGAGATCAAAGTTCAGCAGGCTGAGATCGAAAAAAAACTAAACCGTCTCAAAGATGCAAAGAAACTGAAAAAACGAATTTCAGATTACGATCTGGAAATCGAAAAACTCATTGTTAAGGGACAGGATCTGGAAGAAAGGATGAAAATCCATAAATCCCGGATCATGGAAGATGCCCTTAAACTGGATTCTCTTAATACACGAAAACAGGAACGTGAGGCTGAAATTGGAAAATTTTCCCATGATATTAAAGCCCTTAAGTGTCATGAGGAGGCGGCTCAAAAAGCTCACAATGAAAGTGAGAACGTTCTGAGGGATGCAAAAGCCTTTGAGAAAAAGCTTGCTGAAAATAACGCTGAAATTGAAGTTCTGAATGGAAAAATCAGGACTTCTCTTGCGCTAATCAAAAATTACGAGCAGAGGCTTCAAGAACTAAATGATAAGTTAAGAGGGCTTTCAGAAAGGGAAATCCTTGAAAAGGAAAAGCTTAAATCCCTGGGAGTCTATTTCGAAGATCTGCGGAAAAAAGAAGAAAGGGCAAAAAAAAATCACCAGGAAAGTGAAAAATTCCTAACGAGGGTAAAAAAAATTCAAACAAACCTATTCCGTATGGATAAGATAAAGTACAAAATCTCNNGAGAGAAACAGCCTCGAAGATCTTCAGCTCAAGCGCGCTCAGTTTGAGGAGGCTCAAGCAAATATCACAGAAGAAATAGGGCTAAAGACTGTCACAAAAGACTCAATTTTAAAAGAAATCGGTATGGTCGAAAATAACTTAAAATGCCTTAATGAGCTGAAAAATGAACTAAAAGATCTCGAAAATAGGCTTCGGTATCTCGAAGCCATATATAGTAATTCTGAGGAGCTTGAGAATATCTATATGTTCGTCAGGGTTGATATGAGAGCAAAAAACATCGATACTCTTTCTGTTCTTTTAAACGAGATGTTCAGTTTTATGTATGCAAATAATGCTTATTCCCACATAGAATTAGATACTGAATATAATCTTACAGTTTATAGAAAAGATGGAACTCCTCTTGAGCCTAAACTTCTCAGTGGCGGTGAACGTGCTATATTTAACCTTGTTCTACGCTGTGCTATTTACCGGCTCCTTTCCCTCGGTTTTGGCGGAGACCAGGCAGATGGTCTACCGCCAATGATCCTTGATGAACCAACGGTGTTCCTTGATCGTGGACATATAAGGCAGCTTTTACAACTAATAGATATGATGCGCAACATAGGGGTTGGCCAGATAATAGTGGTCTCTCATGATGAATCCCTTATAGATTCAGCAGATCATATTTTTCAGGTAGAAAAAGACCCTCTTACCAATATGTCTTCTATTATTAGGCTATGAAAAGGCAACTTACATAAAAATTCCGAATAAATCTCTCTAGAATGACTTTACTGTCTGTAAGCTTGTTTACCAGTACACAAGGTAGTTAAACAGCTGATCGACTTCCTTCTTGAATTCTTCAAAAAAGTTATGATTTTTTACCAGGAAGCTATCTGCAGGAAGATCTTCGAGGTAACCATACCAATAAACAACCATTCCTTTTCCGAAAATATTGACGTACTCTCTAAACTGCTTTTTTGAATAATGTTCGTGTTCGAAGTCGTCCCCGAAGAGAGCTTTGCTTTCAATCCAGCTGACCATGAACTGATCTATACATATCGGATTTGGTAGGACAAAGTCTGGTGTCTTGCCATCTCCCTGAGAACGAATTTCTTCTTCAGTGAAATAGATAATTCCCCTGTCATTCAGCCATTTTCTGATGACTGCTTCTCCCATTTCACCTTTTTTACATTGCATCTCGTGGGCGCGAGGGGAAAAAAAATAATCTGCCTCAAGGGCTTTTTTTACCTCTTTTCTAAGGCGGTGGTTTTTGATGGAATCTATATTCTTGAAAAGCCAATTTATATTTTTCCTGGGGAGAGCACAATTTTTCATTATTAGAGACGCCATAAGGGTTGGAGGGAAAGCATTAAATTTCGCAAGTTCAAGAATTGAAAGACCCTGCTTCCATATTAAAAAAAGTTCTTGCTCTCTGGAATAGATCTTTCTGTGTTTGAATCTTGTCATCTTCACGACTTTTTGATTCAGAATTGTTGCTAGCATGCCTTCAGGCTCTTCATATTCTTCCGAGAGGCGGAAAACGTCTTTAAAGTCGTACAGTGAACTATATACGTTCTTGTATTTCTGACGATCCATTTTAAATCCACATATCATTTTTTATTTTCTTCTGGAGCATGCAAAATGAAAGCTAACCAGTCTGAAAAAAGATAAGTACACAATATCAAAAATCTCTTTCAGATGTGTAATTGATCTCAGCGTTATTCTTTTTTGTTCTCATTGATTACAGAGGATTTCGATAAATCCTACATTTCATCATATTCTTATGGGTGGTATATAATTCACTCGTGAAAATCAGGGGTTTATCGAAATCCTCTATAATATCAAAGCTCTAAAGGCTTAAAACTTAAAATAGCGGTTTCGTCATGAAATCCAGCAGGTTAGCTGCAGAAATGCCGCTATTGAAGAAAGCAACATTACCTTCAAGAGAAAGTAAATTTTTTTCATGAACTCCGGTCCACATCTCTGAATTATCACTTTCTGCCCTGACATGGTTGTTAACTCCAGAATTATTTATCGTGAATTTCAGGAAATTCTATTGCCATGATTTCATCAAGCTTTCTTCTTTTTTCCCTATTTTCAAGGTTCTTTTGTATTTTCTTCATTGTTTGAAGGAGAATTTTCCTTTTTTTTGTATGTATCACTGGATATAAAGATTGTAGTGTCTTTATTTGTTGAAACTACTTTTTCAGGCAAATTTAACTTTTCCAGGACTTCTGGCTGAGTTTTAGTATATATACTTGGGTTTCCTTCGTATGACTCTTTTTTCATTCTGGCTTCAAGTTTGATGGAAGCTTCCTCGGCTCCAATTGCAGTATACATTTCGTTTGGCCTGAAATCATTGTTTTTCTCATTTTTTGGACCAGGGGTTATGACAACTGTTTTTTGGAAATTTTTTGGGGTAAACTTTTCTTCTATCTTTCCAGCAGGTTTTTCCATGGATTTTTCTGCAAGCTTAGTGGGAATCCAATCTCCCTTTTCAGAGACATCTTTTCTGTTGTATACTGGATGTCCACTTAACTTTCGGAAGGTATCTTCAGCGTAAGAATCTTTGTTTCGGTCAGTCTTTCCAGACTTCAGTTTACTTGTTGTGCTGTAGCCTATAAGGCATATGGGTTCTTTCGTTCTCCACTCAAGGAAGAAAAGGTGGCATTCTCGCCCTTTACATGTTTGGTTATCACCAAGTGGGCAAATTTCTGGGAGGGTCATAGTACTAAAGAATAACAGAACATAAAAAATAGTTAACGGTAATACAAATTAAAATAGTATTCTCAGATATTCTTCAGAGCATCTGCAATTAGAGGTGCAACGCTTAGTATGCTCTCAGCTTTTTCGAGGGTATCAGTTGCAATTATATCTTTTACGCCTGCATTAAAAAGTCTTAAGGCTGCATTTCTTACAAGAACAGGATGCACGCAGGCGAGATATACATCCACTGCTCCCTGATCTCTAAGAACTCTAATAGATTCAGCCATTGTACCACCTGTTGAGATCATATCATCTACAAGGACTACGTGCCTGTCTGTTACATCGACATTTTTTGTATTGATTATAACAGTGTCTCCGCTAAGTCTTGTTTTATGCAGGTGATCGTAATCGAAACCCTGGTCAGAAGACACATTCTTAACAAGTCCTTTGGCTCCGGAATCAGGAGCCACTAAAATCGGATTTTCCATACCAAAGCCTGCAATATACTCTCCAAGCAGTTTAGCTGCATCAAGGTTTTTGGCAGGACATGGAAAATATCTAAGAACATTTTTTGCATGGATATTTATTGTAAAGATACGATCAGCATTGACGCAGCAGGCAATTGCGCGGGCACTGATGGGCTCTCCGTTTTTGAATCTTTTATCCTGTCTTGCGTATCCCATGTAAGGAATTACA
>PMJC01000245.1:3894-5490 GCA_003157235.1 Methanosarcina sp. | reverse complement strand
TGGATTGTAAGTAATTTTAGGAAAAAAATGAAAAAAACTGAAAAATTCCACTAAACAAAATAAACTGAAAGGAAAAAACAAAATAGATAAAAGGAAAATTGACATTAATATAGATATGCAAATGGATAAGGTTTCCTTAAAATAGGAAAATTAATTCCTTTTGCTATTCCGGATAGGTACTCCATATGTCTGAAACCATTGAAAATCTGAGTGTAATCCTACTAGCCCTGCGGAAAAAACTGCTTGTAATTGCTACGGTTCTCTGCATAGGTGTTATAATCTCGTTACAGTTTACGGGTCCTCTGATAAATAGAATGAAGCATGATCTCCTACCTGAGGGGGCAAAGTTGGTTTATCTGTCTCCTTTAGAGGTAATGATGCTACAGCTAAAGATCTCTATGATCATAGGGCTACTCATTACCCTACCTTTCATTGGATTTTACATTTATCGGGCCATTTCGAAGCGGTATTTAGTTCGAATTCCAATATATAGCAGAAAGAGTCAGTTTTTTTTACTGGGTGTAGCTGGCCTCTCCATGTTCATGCTAGGAGCTTCATATTCTTATTTTTTCATGCTGCCCATCTTTCTTAAGTTCCTCTACATTGATGCAGCAGCCTCAGGGGTAACTGCAACTTATTCTATTTTCAATTTCATCTCATTTATAGCAACAACCACAGCAATCTTCGGTTTGGTATTCGAGCTCCCAATAGTTCTCACTGTCCTTATCAAAAACGGATTTATAAAATATGATACTCTTGTAACCTACCGTAAGCATATTTATGTCATCATCCTGGTTATTGCAATGCTTATTACCCCCGGAACAGATGTCTTCAGCCAGATGATGTTTGCAGTGCCCATGACAATTTTCTTTGAGATCAGCATGTTGATTGTTAAAATAGTTGGAGTAAAAAATAAGATACCCAAACCTGATTCTTCCGTATCTGCAGCCGGGATTTCAAGAAAAAATTAAGGTAACATTGAGAAGAAAAAAGATAAAATGAGTATAAAGAAAGCAATAAATTTTTCTTCGTTTAATTACTTCTGGAGTATTAAAGATCATGAATACCTAGTCCTTTATGCAGAGTATGGAGTGAAATCTAGTCTTTTTTGATCAGTTTACTCCTCTAAATCATCGCTTCTTTGAAAAATGATTTTGTTTTTGGCACCATTTAGAGGTGGGTGGAATCACCTCTAACAGGGATGTGATAGCATTGGAATTAAACAGTTTTAGCTATGGCTATACTGTTAGATTACCTATTACATTAGTTGATTCTAAATATCGAGAAAATACATTATACAATAATCGAATAAAAAATTGCTATCCATAATATTGAGGATTCAGGATATCTCTTTTTTACGGGAATCTTGTCCATATCTTTCTTGCTAATTTCTGTATTTTACCAAATTTTTTCTTTTCTGGTTCATTCTTCTTTGATCTCAAGGATAACTTCTGCTATCCTTAGAATACCCCTTTTATTTTTAATGTCATCAACTGATAGAGATTATAACAAAGAGTTGTATAGAACATTCTGAGGTTCACTCATTGAGCAGTGGTGAGAATAACTTTTCCTTCTTCGAATATCTTTTTAGTTACT
>PMJC01000245.1:0-3855 GCA_003157235.1 Methanosarcina sp. | reverse complement strand
TCTCTTTAAACCACTTCAGTTTTTCTGATAAATTTACACTTGAATCATGAAGTGACGAAGTTGCTATTTTGAACTTTCTGATAAGCACATAATCTCTTTCTATCACGTTATGAAGTTTATATCCAAAGTGTTATTTACTACCTTTTTTATCCATGTTTAGTCTCGGTTTCTTTTTGTTTTTGCTCCATTTTCTCGAGGTTTATCCGCGTGTGCATGTCTATGACCTGAATGAATAAAAGTAGAGCTATGACTTATTCCATTTTTATTTCCAAACCGAGTCAATCAGATTGATTTTGTAACTGGTCCGATATTTCCTCCTCCTTGCAGTTATCAGTAGTTATTTTTCGGAATTATCAAATTGTGGTACTTCCTGGTATGTACTAAGGAAAACCACGAAATTTCCTGAAAGAAATTCAATCTCAATACATTTGTTCTCAAGTTCAAAGTCTGAAAAACCATGACATTGCTGTAAATAAATCAGTTTAAACATAATAATGACATCAGCTTCAGTTATGCCTCAGGAAACTTTTTTTATCTAAATATATAAACTCAAAAATGATGCTGATATATGTTCAAACAATTAAGTAATCAATTTCAGCAAATTTGTCTCCAACTGACTGGAGATGTTTGTATTGATCTTTAAGAGCAAAATTAGTAAGAGTTTTCATTAGTAAAAATTAATGTTAAGAAATTTAATTCACTTCTTGCAGATGTGCACAAGAATGCAACCTATTTTATAAATATGACAGTAGCTTAAAAATTAATCTGACTTTTAATAATAACTATTCAGCTTACCAAATATCAGTTGAATGATAGCTATATTATGTGTTAGATATTTCTGGTTACTGACTGATAGAAAATAAAACACATGATTGATAGCATACAGTTTACAAAACTAAGCCCATTGAAATTTGCTTAGTGAATCTTAGAAAGGGTGGCTAAGATATTATTTTGCTTGGTCTGAATGCTTACTTTGAATAATAGTGGGCAAATAGGTTACAAAATTTGTAATGTATTGTACCCTGTAGAATGCCGGTTTTATACTGAAAGGAGATCTTCATATTTAAAAAGAATGAAGAGTAATTTTATGGTCTACAAATTTTTGATTCATTATTTATGACTCTATTTTACAGATAATTTTTTCCCATTGAAAGCTATTTTTTCAAATTTTGATCGAATTTTTTATATTGAATTTGAAAGATTATGTGGATTACATACCAAATATTTAATATTGTATAAATAATTAGATAGTAAAAATGCTAAAATGGAGCAAAAGATCCGTACTAGATAATTTTATAGGCTTTGTGGTTGGAAATTAGCAAATTTGAAATAATTTTGATGAAAGTTTTGAAGGTTGCAAAATTATTTTTGACGAAAAAATGAGCTTTCATTTCAGATAAATTTATACTGTCAAAATAAGTTTTGAGTAAAGATGGGTCATGTGAATGCAAAAAAAGTTTAATGTGACAATTTCAATGATAGTACAATAGCTAAAAAAGTGAATTAGTATCTATTAAAAACTTAGCATATTCTCGATTTAATAGCAGAAAGTTCCTATTTATATGGATTTTATACTTTATCTAAAATATTCAAATGAAAAAACATATAGTATTAGTATAAAGAAAGTGATTGCTGCCTTCTATTTATTTGTATTTTGGTTCCAATCCTCAGATGGGAAAACATATATTTATAGAGATAAAGGATTCCTCATACTAATACCCGGGGAAAAAAAATCATCCATCAGGCAAAAGAGTACAAAAAGTTTATATAAAAAATAACTGTTTACGTTTTCGTCGAAAATGAGGCATAAACGATTGAAAATCTCGATTTATTTTTTAAAGATATTATGAGAGAAGTGATCGGCTAAATGGAGATTATAACCGAAAATCGAGTTGCTAAGGCGATTTTTAAAGGTTTGTTTAGTTTAGCTATTCTGTCGCTAACACCGGCAATAGCTGCTGCCAGTGAGGCAAATCTTAAGATTCCAAATTTGAGCCAGGAGCAACACAATTTACTGCTCTACGGTATTGTTGTGTGTGTATTAGGAATGCTATTCGGTCTTTATCAATTTATAAAGGTGAATAGAATTCAGGCCCATCAGTGTATGCTGGATGTAGCCAACATTATTTACGAGACCTGCAAGACGTATCTTATCCAGCAGGGTAAATTATTGTGCATATTATTTGCTTTTATCGGTTTCTGTATAGCCTTTTATTTTGGTTTCCTGCAGAAAACATCTCTTAGTGGAGTTTTGTTCATCCTGACATGGACTGTAATAGGAATATTGGGTTCCTACAGTGTTGCTTGGTACGGTATTCGCATGAATACTCTGGCTAATAGCAGAGTCGCATTTACTGCCCTGGAAACAAAACCCTTGGAAATGTTAAACATTGCTCTTGATGCAGGAATGAGCATAGGAGTGCTTCTGGTCTGCGTTGAGCTGATAATGATGTTAATCATATTGCTGTTTGTTCCGAGGGAGTTGGCCGGCGCAAGTTTAATAGGCTTTGCAATCGGCGAATCTCTGGGAGCCAGTGCCTTGCGTATCGCCGGAGGCATATTCACCAAAATTGCTGATATAAGCGCTGACCTGATGAAAATAGTCTTTGGAATAAAAGAAGACGACCCACGTAATCCAGGTGTTATTGCCGATTGCACGGGAGACAATGCAGGTGACAGTATAGGACCAACTGCAGATGGATTCGAAACTTATGGAGTAACTGGTGTAGCTTTAATATCCTTCATCGTCCTGGCTGTGCAACCTGCCTTGACAGGCATCTTGCTTACCTGGATATTTGTAATGCGCGTGCTTATGATACTTACTTCCATAGGTTCGTTCTATATAAATAAAGCCGTAAGCCAATTAAGATTTGGCAGCAAAAAAGAATTCGATTTTGAACAGCCTCTGACCAGCTTGGTGTGGATTACCTCCATTCTTTCAATCGCTGTAACCTTCGTCATAAGCTATTACATATTAGGATCAGGTTCCGGAGTACCCGGCCAGCTGGATAAACTCTGGCTAGTGCTCTCAGTAATCATAAGCTGTGGTACCCTGGGGGCAGCTTTGATTCCCGAATTTACCAAAAAATTTACAAGCCAGAATTGTTTGCATGTAGCCGAAGTTGTCAAAACTTCACGAGAAGGCGGCGCCTCACTTAACATCCTGTCTGGACTAGTTGCAGGAAACTTCAGTGCGTTCTGGATTGGCATGGTATTCATGGCATTGATGTTCTGTGCCTATTATGCTAGTGGTTATGGTTTGAGTGGGATAATGATCTATCCCTCCATATTTGCGTTTGGGTTGGTAGCATTTGGAATGCTGGGTATGGGCCCGGTTACAATAGCAGTTGATAGTTATGGGCCAGTGACAGATAATGCCCAGTCTATTTTCGAGTTGTCATTAATAGAAACCATCCCAAAAATAGATGCACAGATTCAAACAGAATATGGCTTCAAGCCGAATTTCGATAAAGCCAAAAAGTATCTGGAAGCTAATGATGGAGCAGGAAATACCTTTAAGGCCACCGCCAAACCAGTTTTAATAGGTACAGCAGTTGTTGGCGCTACAACTATGATATTCTCTCTAGTTCTGGTTATTAAGAATGTTTTGGGGGTACAACCGGAAGAAATTCTAACTTTGCTTAATCCTTATACAATATTAGGATTTATAGCAGGTGGTTCTGTAATCTATTGGTTTACTGGGGCATCAATCCAAGCCGTAACCTCCGGAGCCCACCGAGCGGTTGAATATATCAAGATGCATATCCGACTGGATGAAAATGCCAGCCAGAAAGCTGCCAAGGAAAATTCAAAAGAAGTAGTAAAGATTTGCACACAGTATGCTCAGCAAGGGAT
>PMJC01000486.1 GCA_003157235.1 Methanosarcina sp. | reverse complement strand
AGAGTTGATTTCCAAAATGTGACTTCGATGCTTACTAGTGCCTGTGCACTCGGAGCTCTAGTTTACTTTCCATTTGTGAATTTGCCCTACCTAAATACCTGGATTATAGGAGGAGTTACCTCTCAAGTAGTCTGGATTCTTCAGTATTTTGATATTCCTGCTTACATGAAAGACTGGAATCTGATAACCCTTAATGGACATACAGTAGAGATCATTCTTGCCTGTACAGCAATTGAGAGCATTGCTCTCTTTATGGGACTTATAGGTGCAGTTAGAGCTCCCCTTAGTCGCCTGGTTACAGCTTTTACCGTATCTGTACCTGTGATTTATGTGCTTAATCTTATAAGGGATATTTTTGTAATAGTGGCTTATGGAGAGCAATGGTTTGGTGCAAATAGCTTTATAATCGCGCATAATTACATCGCAAAGGTGGGTTCAGTAATTGCTCTTTTTGTAATTTCATACGCAGTGCTCCGAATTCTGCCTGAACTGCTGGAAATGATTGATGGCCTTTGGGTCATACTTTCCGAAGAATTGAGATCCCTAGTGAAGCTACATGGGGAGGACTGAAGTCATGATTGCGAAGGGCTCAGAACCCTGGATTTTTGCGGCTGTATCTGTAACTTCACTTTTTGCAATCCTCTCCAGGGTGATGAACAGTTCTTCAATCAATCATGCTGTTCACATAGGAATAGCAGTAACTTTCTTTGTGGTTCTTTTTTTCAGAGATCCAGAAAGAAAAGTGGAAGTTTCGGACACTTATATGATTTCACCAGCAGATGGTACTGTTATAGACATCAGAGACCGAAAAATATGTATTTTCATGTTTTTCCAGAATGTACATGTAAATAGAGCTCCAATTTCCGGAAAAATCAAGGAAATAACCTATAAAAAAGGTGGATATCTTCCTGCTTACCATAAAGACTCTGAAAGAAACGAAAGAAACGAGTTCGTCATCCATAGCAAATATGGAGATGTCAGCGTAATACAGATAGCTGGCGCAATTGTCCGCAGGATTGTCTCGTATTCAAGGGTGAACGATGTCATCGAGCAGGGACAACGCATAGGAATGATTCGTTTTGGATCAAGGGTCGACGTAACAATTCCGGAAGATTTTGAAATCATAGTAGGAAAAGGTGAGAGAGTACTTGCAGGCAAGACAATTATAGCAAAAATAAAATATAATAGGGACTTTGAATATGAACATATTTGAAATGTTAAGACTTCCGGACTTTGTCTCTCTTTTGAACCTTATCTTCGGAATTAGCTCTATTTCAGTTAGCCATAATGGCTCTTTAGATCTTGCTTTGATCTTACTCCTACTTGCGGTAGTTGCAGATGGAGCGGATGGCTACATTGCTAGAAGGTTCGAAGGAGGAGAACTTGGGAAAGATCTTGATTCTTTTGCTGATGCAGTTTCATTTGGGGTTGCCCCTGCTTTTCTTATATACATAGGATTCGGAGGAGAAGATCCTATTGTTGCGGTACTTTCGGTTTTTTACACTGTGTGTGGTGTGCTAAGGCTCGCACGTTTCAATTCATCAGTATCCTCCCAGAAAAACGGATTTGAAGGGCTTCCTATTCCCGCAGGTTGTGTTATGCTGGTGACCTATCTTTTGCTGGACAAATATTTTGTAAGAATAGATTTTCTTCTTGCTCTTACCCTTGCTCTGTCTCTTCTTATGGTAAGTAGCGTGAGCTATCCGAAAATCAGAAATACAAAGATCCTAACTTTTATAGCTTCCATTTTCGGGCTAATCATGCTTCTCTATTTTACTAATATGGTGGAGTATATGCGGATTTTTTCTATTTTGCCTTTTATCCTGATGCTAATTTATCTGTTATCTCCCTTTTTTAAGATTCCTTTGCTTAATAATTTTAATAGCAAAAAATATCAAGATAAAAAACTGGAAGCTGGAGGAAAAGAGAAGAAGCAATAAACCTGATTCATTTTGGCATTTTTATTCACAAATGTCAGCAGGGAGAGATTTATTTGATTCGAGAAAAGATAACTGATAGGGACAATGCACTCTTTGAAGCAGGAATAAAGCTTGGAGCTCTCTACCATCAATTTACAGGATCACCTATAAATTTAGACAGTGTCTCTAGTATTGAACAGGCTATTCAGAAATGCATTTCAGTCCAACCTTATGTAAATGAAATTTCTGTAAATATCGACAGAGAAATGCTGAAAAGCAAACTGGGAAACAAATTCGGCTACTTTGAACTTCAGGGTCCAATGCTTAGAGTAAAAATCACTGTAAAATATGGCTCTGTAAAGGCGAAAGTTGGGATGGAATATGACACAGAACTCAATTATCCGCTGATGAAAATTGAAGAAATAGAGGAATTAAATGTTTGAAAACAAGAATTTAGAAGAAATAAACACTTGTTAATGAAAAAGTAAAAATTTTTAAACCTCCTTTTTCAAAGCTTTAAAAGAATTGACAACCTTTTTGTTCTGTTCAGGAGTGCCGACTGTTATCCTGATAAAGGTTTCTCCCGCATCTCGAAAAGAATCGCAGGGGCGCACGATTATCCCTGTTTTCATTAGGTTTTCTGCGACTGCTTTTGCTTTCAAAGGAGCAACATCCACAAGTACGAAATTTGCCTGAGAAGGATAAACCTTGAAAGGAATTTTTTTTTTAAGATATTCTCTGCCCTCCCTTGTAATTTCTATGGTCTTTCTTATGTGTTCGACATCCAAAAGAGCAGCTATTCCTGCTTTTAAGGCCGGAAAGCTTACTGAGAATGGAGTTGCTACTTTAATATACTCTTTTGCCAACCATTCAGGCAGAATTCCATAACCAAGGCGCAGGCCTGCAAGACCAAATACCTTGGAAAAAGTTCTACCCACAACAAGATTATCATAATCCTGTACAAGACCAACAAGGTTCCTGTCTGCAAACTCTACATAAGCTTCGTCAACGAACACAAGGGCCCTAGTATTTATGAGTATCATTCTGAGGCTAGATTCTGGAAGAAGGTTACCTGATGGATTGTTAGGGGTACTAAGGAAATTTATTTTTGTCCTG
>PMJC01000294.1 GCA_003157235.1 Methanosarcina sp. | reverse complement strand
GCTCAAAGTAAGTTTCTCATTCGATGGACATGGGAGAAAAGTATGCTAGCCCCCACAAACTCGAATATATTATAGGTGTCTATACTTCCTGGTTAGCAGGTTCATATCCACTAGTTCGTATAATGGTTCCATATCCAGTCACATGTTGGGTAGTAATGGCAACAATAGTAGTGGTGAATAATTGCATATATTGATTAATAAATTCAGAGAAATTTATTTTCAAACCCGAAGACACTGTCATTATGCAAGCTATTTGCTGTAACTTTGCCGCTTCAGCTAGCTATGGTCATATATTTATCAGTTTAGCTATTCATCTCCAAGAAACTTCATAATCATCTCTATATCAGCCTGATCAGCACCAGTTTCTCTATTAATGACCATTCCTTTCGCAGCTTTTACCCATCCATTTTCAGTATCTACTGCTGCTCCTGTCGCAGCTTTTATCGTTCCATTTACATTACCTATGTCCATTCCTTTTGCAGCTATCATCTGTCCATTTTCAGTATCTACTGCCACTACTTTTGCAGCTTTTATCACAACAATTTCTGCGCTTACTGCTGCAGATGTTACTGATACTACAAAAAACTACCAGCAAACTAGCCAGTACTATTTTTCATTCTACTGGATGATTGTTTCAACATTCGTTTCACTCCATTTTATTAATTTAGATACAATTTTAATCGGTTAGGACTTATGCAGTTAAATTGAAAAAACATACTATTGACAAAATTGGGATTGGCCTTCCAAATAGTGTTTGTCCTTTGCTCATTTATCGACATTAGGTCATTAGTATGTTATCTTCAGTTTAACTATATAAGTTCAGAATTAATATTAATGATCATTGGTATATATTAGTTATTGTATATTAATAGGTATTTAAATTCGGAGAGTGTTACTTCTATATTATATATCCTGAGTTTTATAGATATTATACAATATGGAAAGAGAATATTATATTTAAGAAGCAGAGTGGTTTTGGTATCCCCTAACTAGAAACCAGTATTAAGACTAGTAGTCTCAATACTCAATGATATAAATGAAGATTGAATAAAAGGAAACAAGTAGGCTAATTAATTCCAAATGTTCCATGATATCCATTATACTCTATGAGTCCCATAAGCTCCAGAAGTCATAGATCAATAACCTTTTCTTATTTCTAATGGAACTTAGGAAATTCAGAGATTTAAATACAAAGAACTATCTAACTTATATTAGATGATGCTTTTTTATTTTTCTGTTACTATGAACCTAATAGTAAATTCCGTCTCATTATCCCTTTTCAGCTTAAGTTCTCCATCTAATTGATCTACTAGGGTGGTTACCAACTGCATACCAAGACTGTTGGGATTTTCTAAATCGATACTTTTAGGTATACCTATCCCATCATCTGAAACTTTCAACATGAAACTATTACTCTCAAAGCCTTTATATTTGCTTTCTTCTCTGCTATTTATGAATTCTCCGTCTTCTTCCCTACGTAGTTTGATATAAATTATCCCTTCCTCCCTCCCTGAAAATACATGTTTAAGAGAGTTTGAAACTANNAACTAGTTCATTGACAATTATTCCAAAAGGAACAGCATCATCAATATTTAAGAATGCATTTTCTTCCAGATACATGTGCAGATGAATGTTTTTATCATCTAGTCTGTAAGTCGGGAAAAGTTTTTCAACCAATTCTCGAATGTATGTCGAAAAATTCAGCGTCTCGAATTTTTTGCCTTTATATAGTTCCTCGTGAATCAGAGTCATAGATATAACTCTATCTCGACTTTCTCTGAAAGCTTCCAAAACTCCCGAATCTTTAATATACTCTCGATTTTTAAACTTCTCAGCCTGAAAATCTAGTAGGGAAGAAATCACTTGCAAATTATTTTTGATTCTTTGATATAGTTCTCTCTTTCTGGTTTTTTCAGCTTTCACTAGAGATTTTTCGGACTCAATTCTCTGAGTAATATCTCTAGAAATAGCTGAGATAGCCACAAGCTCTCTAGATACATCAAAAACCGGAGAAAGAACTATTGAAACATATATTAACTTATTACCTTTTCTTAAACTTGAAGTTATGTAGTGCTGGATTTTGTCTCCCAGCTTAACCTTTTCAACTAACTTTTTTGTTTCACCTTTGAGATCATTTGGTGCGAGTATCGATACGCTTTTTCCTAAAATTTCTTCAGATTAATAACCATAAATCTGCTCTGCACCCTTATTCCAGCTAGTAATAATACCGTCAAGGGATAAAGTAATGATGGCATCATTTGACGATTCCACGATATTCGCTAATCTCTGAATTTTCTCTTCAGCTTTTTTACGTTCAGTAATATCCTGAACTATTCCCTTTATTCTAATGGAGATCTTTTTTTCATCAAAAATAGCTTCGGCTTGTATGTGGATGTGCATTCTTCCCCATTATCTAAGATAATCCTATGATCAATGGTATAAAGTTTCCTATTTATAGTTTCCTTAAAGGCATTATCCACATAGTCTCGATCTTTGGGATGCACATAACTTAAATATTCAATGTAAGATGGATCTAATTTTCGTGAACCACATCTAAAAATACGACGCAATTCATCAGACCAATGTACTTTATCAGTTACAATATCCCATTCCCAATTCCCAATATGAGACATTTTTTGGGCTTCAGCACGCCTGCATTCACTTTCTTTTAACGAGTTATAAGCTTTCTCGAGCTTATTTGTTCGCTTTTCAACTCGTTTTTCTAAATTATCACGTGCCGTTTTTAAAATTCCCTCTGTTTCTTTGCGATCGGTGATGTCTATGAATGCAGCAAGAGAACCGCGCGGATTACCCTGCTCGTCACGCAAGGATCTAGCATTACCCAACAAATGTCACAGCTCACCATGAGAATAGACCATGTCGAACTCGTAGTCATGTACCTATGTACCTGTCATCCTCAAAAGTATCTGCAGGCTGGTTATCCACTATATTCTTGGAAAAGCTAACCGCCTCAGTCCCTCCCCCCTTCCAGTGCAGATTTAAATTCGTGGACATCATTCGAAATATAAAACAATTCATAGGAAAGCTTGTTCCCAGTTATATAAAGCGCCTTGGGATCGTGCGCTATCAATACTGCGGCTGGCACTGTATCCAATACAGCTGTTAGTTCCACCAAGCGAGAACGCCCCCTTTTTTCGCTCTCTTTCAGCGCACTCACCAAGAGATCTCGTTCCGCAAGCAACTGAGCCAGCTTGAAATTGTTATAGCTTAGTTGTGAAATTGTGTTGGCAAAAGTCATGAGGAAGACCATGCCTTTGCTCACAGTATCTCTACTCAACCGTGGAATTTTATTAAGCGCTGTCATGTATTCTTCCTCATTGAAGTTGTATTTTCTAGCTTGGGATCTAAAAAACTCATCGTCTAGAGGCTCATCATCAAAAAAGAACTGTCCTGAGAAGACATAGCCGACATACTGATCATCCAATGTGATAGGAGTCACTATATCCCACATATTGTTCTTACACTTATACAGCTTAAGCTCTCTAGGAGTAGCTGCCAATGCTAGATTTATATCGCTTTCTACGCAGTACTTTGAGGCTTCTGGATGAACCCTATGGAATGTGGTGTAGATATCCTGTCATCCCGCGCTTACCAGAACATTACCTTTGAGATCGTTTATGCCTATAGGCATGTTAGTAAGCTTATAGAAACCATTCATAATAGACTGAATCATCTGAACATCAATTACATCAGCAAGCACCAGATTTTCGATATTCCTAGCAGGTGAGAGAATATTTCCCAATTTCATCTTGATTTGTTTCTCATTCCGGCAAAGCTCCATTTCAACTCTTCTGCGCTCGTTGATATTACGGGCTACATGAATACAACCTGTGAGTTTTCCCTCAGAATCATAAAGTGGCGAGGCACTTACTATAAAATAACCACCGAGAAAATCCTCACAAATCTCCACAGTGTGTTCAAGGCAATCATTAAGCAACTGCCTGTGCGGACAAAAAACGAGAGGCTCATCCGTTCCATGTACAATCCTATAGCAAGTCAATCCAATGCACTGTTCTGGTCTCATCCCCAAACTTGCTGCCATGTCGTTGTTTGCACGAACAATTTGAAATTCAGTATCTAATGTGGCTATCAGATCTGGCACAGCATCAAAGATATATTTTCAATCCTTTGTGGCGTGAATAACTGCTTCCTCAGCTTTTTGTCTCCCAAAATTAGTTATCATCTCCCATTTTCCTTCCTTTTTGCTCAAAGAAAATTGATGGTTGGAGACCACTTCAATAATATCGATTGTGCTATACTTGTCGACAAGGTATGAGCCCAAAGCTATCATTCTGTATTTACCGATAATATCATCCAGTTTTCCAATATAATCAACAAAATAACCCCAATCCTTTTTTCCACCCAAGAAATATTCCCACTTAACCTCAGCCCGCTGCAGCCATTTTCAAGGGCATTATTGAGTTTTTCGATCCAGTAATTTATGACCATTTCCGAATCGTAAATGTGCCTAGCTACGTGCAAGCAAGTGTAAGAGATGATTTCTATTGGCCCTTTAGCCAAATAAGAATCAAAATCAGATACAGCTCCTCTTAAAGTTTCTTTTGCTTCCTCAGCTTCCAGAGGTTGTGCAGTGATCCAGAGGCATAACTCATTGTTTTCCAATCCTGTTT
>PMJC01000265.1 GCA_003157235.1 Methanosarcina sp. | reverse complement strand
TTTCAAACAATTGATTATTTCATTGACTAAAAAAAATCCGATACTTCATATGAAAAAACAATGTGGTGTCCTATTCCATAAATGCAATGTTTTGCATGACTTAGTTTTATTTAATGGGACAAACGTAGCTTAAAATAAATTTCCATGTAAATTTTTTATCTTCGAAAAATAAAATAAGCATCTATTAAATATTTATACCCAAATTGATTGGATAAAACCAAAAAAATATCTGGGTAATATGATGGGAAAATGATAACAATTTCTAGGTCCCTTTATTTTGAGAAATTATCCATTTCGCACCATTTGCATTCCCCCTCCCAAACCTTTACCTTCAGAGGGAAACCGAACTTTTCCAGAAGGTTTGAGTGAATGCTCTGGCAGATATATTCAGAACTAGGGAACTCTATTAGTTCGTTTAATAAAATATGATCATACTCCTGAAGAGTTTCTTTTACACCTCTTTTCAGGTCATAAAAATCGATTATCATCCCATTTTCCTGTACCTCTCCCTCTATTAAGACCTCTATTTTATAAGTGTGGCCATGTACTCTTCCACATTTTCCGTGTCCTGGAAGGTAATGGGCACTGTCGATGTAGTCAATGATTCCTAATCTCATTTTTGTCATCCTATGTACTCCATTTCAGTCAAGAAGTTTTTCTATTATAACGTTCCCTCTTTCATTTTTCCCTCATTAAGAATTTTTTTATTATTTTTAAAGTTTTGAATTGATTGCAGTTAATTGCTAGTTAAATTAATGGTATAACTTTTGGCAATCCCAACAGGTATTATAAATGTATCTTCATTATAATATAGGCTATAAGCATCCCCACAGCCTGTGAGTCTGAGGAATTATTCGCGTGTCTGTAAGTTCAAGCAGACTTTTCTGCAGTTCCAGGATTTTTTGTACTGAAGCTTTCGTAAACTGCTGAGTTGTTGCCACGTTGCCAATTGGAGTTTCGGGTTGGAGAATTAAACAAGATACATACGTTGCTATAGCCTCTCCAGCCATGATTACGGTTTCAAATTTAGTATCTCTGCTTACAACTATTTTGCAAAAACAATCTCTTGAATTAGTTTTTCTCAGAAGCATGAAACACTCTATTGAATTTTCCACATGGACTTCCCAGGTCTCAGGGCTAATATTCGGGATGGTTTCAGGAAGTTTGAAATCTCCGGCGACATAAGTGACCTTCTCACTAATTTTTCTGGCCTGTTTAGGTAAAGTCATATTGGATTCCATGTAAAGTGGTAAGGACAAATTTAGTCTTTCTATGAAATCTGCATTCAAGAGAGGTTCTCCTCCTGTAAGGGACACTGAATGGATCTTTTTGAAAGGCTGCAACATAGTCTCCAGTTTCTTGATACTTACAGGGTTCGGAATTTTTTCAAAGTTTCCACTTCCTTCCATCTTTTCGTAATCGCAGGTATCTATATCTGCAAAATCCGTATCACAATAGTTGCAATTAAGGTTACAACCTGAAAAGCGGACAAAAGCTTGCCTTACGCCTACATATGGGCCTTCTCCCTGTACAGAGCAGAATACCTCCTTTATAGGAGCGAATTTATAGTCTGACGGGGACATCTATAAAACTCACAAGTTGATAAATTTCCTTATGTTCTTTTCAATATCCTCAAAATCAAAGATTTGAGCTCCCCTACCGCCTGCATGAAGATTTAAATTTATTTATAGCCTCTTATGCAGCCTTCTTTCATATTCTCATAGATGTCTTGAAAAAAGTTAATTCCATAATGAATCTTCTGGGAAACCGCAGAGGTGCTGGCAATAGATACTACTAGTTTTTTCCTTAAATGAAAAAGTCATTTCCATCATGTGTGGTTTGTACTCCGATCCAGGCAAGTTTTTAAAAGGAAGATATAAAGACATCGCTGTGTACAAGCCAGCTTCAGATCGGTTGAGTCTAATTGTTTGATGATAAAATTTATCCATATATTCGGATCAGATTGACTCTTTGTTCATCTGTCTTCAAGGACAATTATATGTTATATTTTTATGCCATATGCACTTCTGAATACTAAAACAAAGTTTTTTTAAACTCCAAAACTATTATAGCTCAGTGAGTGGAGATCTGGCTTCAGTAATAGTCAAATTTACCAGGCAAGAAATTTTATTTCATCCCCTTAATAAAGAATGTGGTACTTTTGATCCTTCGAATCCCCCACATAATAAGTCTTCAAAGTTCTTAGAAATAACATCGGAAAAGCAAAAATAGAAAAGCCCTTTAAATTACTTTACAAGTGCTTTTGCAGATCTTCTGATGAAGCGTCTCTTGTGACCTGATGAAGTAAAGCGTTGCGCAGGCCCTGGATGTGCTTTTTGTGCCTGTGATTTTTGGACCTTAATTACTTTTCCTTTTCGACCTTTTACCTTAACCCAATTAATACTACCGGTTTTGCCCATTATCATTCCTCTTTATTTTTTAATCTTAATTTTCTCTGAATTTATTAGTAATTTATCACGTATTGCATTTTCATGAGTCATTAATTTATCAACGAACACTACATATTGCCATCGATTTTTCTCCTTAGACAGGTTTCAACAAATAAACATTTCTTGGTTTTGTAACGTTAAATTGATGATTTCCAATGTTACCTGGAATATTCAAAATATTTTGAAGTCTGAAAATGCAAAATCATAAATGTAATCAAGCCTTGGGTTTATCATAAAGAGAAATGCTAGTAATTAAATGTTACGGACATGGGCTGAAAATAGAGTATAAACTGTGAAAAATGTGAAATGAGTACAAAGTAAAAGCCAAATAAAAATAGTGTAACCTGAGAATTGAAGAATTCTGTTCTGAAAGAAATCAATTAACATAAAAAATGATCTCATTGCTCCCCGACTCTAGGTTCACTAGAGGAATTTGTGGCTGTAAAGGGTTTCTCTAACTCTGAGTTTGTCGGTATATATCAGATCATTGGGGTTCAAGTGTGAACTTTGTGTATGATGCTGCACTAACGAGTTTAATTATCACATTTTTCTGCTCGATACAGACTTGACTATTATAACAAAGATGGATCCTACAGCTATTGTTCCTACCCCTTATTATGATTTTTGTGATCAGAAAGAAAGATTTTGTGTCGCAGGCTTTGGGCTGAAAACAAAACCTGATAGTTTTTATATTTTCCTTTATAAAAAGCGATGTGTGATATATAAGAGCCCTACTTCAATTTGCATAATTTATTCTCACATGCTTAACAAGGAAGCTGATGAATTAGATAAAGTTGATTTGCGCTAAATAAAAGACTTAAGTGATTACATAAGCTACCATTCCAAACTTGGATACCCTGAATGTAAAGCAATTTGCCAAGAGACCAGGGGTTATGAAGAAGCTGACCTGAGCCATATGATTAATTTTTAAAGGGCTATGCAAGATCATTTTGAAAAGAACTGCTTGAAACATGTTCAGAGAATGATATGATCACACAATGCGGAAAGTTCTCAAAAGTAATTCTGAACTTGAAGTCTTCGCCTACTCTGGAATCGGATTTCCGAAACATAATTCAGATCAATTAATAATTTAAATGGCAAATTAAGGTTAAGTAAAAGTAATTAATATTCATATAAATATTTTAGTAATTATTGACGGCGAAAAATAAGAAATAATTTCATTTTCTGTTCCCTTTGACATTCCATTTAAGAAGTACTCCCCTCTCTATCTTTTCCATGGATAGAAGTTCAAGTTCTAAGACTTCAGCTTCTGAGAATCCCTCCCCGTCAGTAAAAGTTGGGGAAGTAGCTCCTCCAATAATAAGATTTCCTACAAAAGTATATATTTCATCAACAAGGCCCGCAGAAAGCATGCCCCAGTTAAGAGTTGCACCACCTTCTACCATAAGAATATTTATTCCCATTTTCTTCAATTTTCCTACAAGCTCTGAAAGATCAACTTTGTTAGTCTCCGTTTTAATAACAAGCGCCATTTTCTCCAGTTTTTCTACATTTTCTGTAGGAGCTGCATTTGAAACTGCAATTATTCTTATCCCATCCCCTTTTGTGAAAATATCTGCATTCACAGGGGTTCTTGCGGAACTATCCACAATAATTCTGGTTGGATTTTCACTTTTCCCAGCTGCTTTCCTGGCAGCTTTCCTTTCTGGAGATTTCACAGTAAGGCTTGGATCATCTGAAAGGATAGTTCCTATTCCTACCATCACTGCATCTGCCTGAGATCTTAGATCATCCATTCGTTCAAAATCAAACTGTCCAGAGATTCGGATCTGTTTCCTTTCCTTTGTTGAGAGTTTACCGTCAGCTGATATAGCAGAATTGATAAAAATGAAAGGCCTGTCCATTTTCAGGCTCCTGAAATATATATGTTTTGGAGGAATTTTAGTTCGAAAAAAAGCCGTCTTATTAACATTTATTGAGTAAGCTCCATAGTTTATTTAATTTTTTTATTTGCTCCGTATTATAGGTTGATTATGTTTTGGGAGTGGATCTTAACCTGAATTATTCCATTTCAACCAAAGGCTTCAGAAGATCATGATCTCTCAAAAGCCCCTGAAGTTTGCGGTTAGAGTTAATGATTGGAATCTGGTCAATCCTATTCCGCTTCATCTTCCTTGCACAATCGCTTACAGATGCAATATAAGTGGCTGTGATAGGTTCACTGATCATAATATCACTTGCGATCATGTTAGGAACTTTGATCCTTGAAACACTGTAGTAGATGCTCATAGTATCACGCATTGATTCCCAGGTCCAAGCATCATCATCCAGTCCAGCAGACATGTCTGACATCTCTACACTGTCCTCAATTATACTGGCAGAAATCACGTCACGATCTGAGATTATTCCTACGAGTTCCAGATTCGCATCAAGCACAGGGACAGCCTTGACTCCTGCAAGCTCCATGATCCTGGCAACAACAGGCAAAGGTGTTTCATTATAAATAGCAACGACATCTTTTTCTACGTAATCCTTAATGGGAATATCGAGATTCATATCTGCAATTGTTGCCACAACATCTGCAACGGTAACAAGACCTACGAGTTTACCCTCATCTACGACCGGGAGCCTCCTTATGCGGTTTTCTAGAAGAAGACGTGCTGCCGTCTGCAGGGCTGACCCAGGGGATATGGTTATAGGATTTCTTGTCATAAGGAGGGCTAGCTGTTCTTCTTCAGGGTTTTGTAGAAGATTCGTCCTGGTCACGATTCCTACAACTTTGGAATCTTTAATTACCGGGACCCCTGATATATGTTTATTCTTAAGAACTTTAAGAATTTCATCCCTTGAGCCTGGTAGGGTTGCACTTGCTACATCCCTGACCATAATATCTTCAATGAAGATGTTTTTTGGCATGCGATTTACACCTTTGTATCCTCTGAATCCGGATTTATTTTTTATATTCCTTTATCAAAAGATTTTTCATTTGATAGAAAGAATAATCACTGTTCTTTACCCCGGACTACTAGAACCGGGATTTTTGAGCTTCTCATTACTTTTTCTGCAACACTCCCCATTAAAAACCTATCGAGTCCGGTTTTTCCGAGGGTACCGACTACTATAATGTCAGCGTCATTATTTTCTGCGAAAGTGATAATTTCACTGCTAGGATGTCCTTCCAAGATAACATCTCTTACATTTACTCCTGACGCTTCTCCGAGTTCTCTTACTTCGGATACCGCTTTCTCTCCTTCTTTTTTTAGGACCTCATACATTTCTTCCCACCCGCCATCCATCGGTATCGAGGAAAAAGCAGATGTATCCACCACGTAGAGAGTGTGAACCGTGGCTCCGCTAAGTTTTGCAATTCCAATTCCGTAAGAAATAGCTTTCTTGCTATTTTCGGATCCATCTGTTGCAATCACTATATTCCGGTAAAACTCGCTCTTCATGTCTTGTTCTCCATTTGATTACGAATGAAGTACCGATAGTATATCATCGGGTCTTGCCCGTCTTACAATTCCACTTATAGGGTTTTTTATCCCTGTTAGATTATTGGAACTTCCATTCAGGATCATTAAATTAGCTTTATTTCCCTTTTCTATCGAACCTGTGGAATCCTGCTCTGTTATAAAAGAACCATTAAGTGTGCAAATTTTAAATACTTGTCTATCATTAATTGAAAAAACCTTGGACATAAATTCCATTTCAGCAAACATATTTACTGAATTTAGCATTACATTATCTGTTCCTGCAGCTACCATTAGTCCAGCCTCCAGCATTTCTACAATTGGTGCTATGCCAGCTCCTGTGACAAAATTTGATCTAGGACATACTACAACCGGAATTTTCGCATCAGCCACATATTCAAGATCTTTTTTTGTGGCAGTAGTTAGATGAATTAGGATATCAGGCTCAATTGATAGTGCTTTTTCTATATCGCTTCGATTCTTTTCTCCTGCATGAATTGCAAAGAACTTTTTCAGATCTCGTGTGTAGGTTGCGATTTCTTCCAATATTACAAGATCAAGATCATTTGCCCCGCTCATTCCAATCCCGTTGGAATGTAGAAGAACTCTTTTTACTTCGTCAAGTATCACTATGAGGGGTAATTCAGGATTTTTAGGTCTACCCAATATCATGGAATTAATTTCAAGCCCTTCCATAGCTTTATTTAGGGCTTCAACTCCTAAAACCCCCCCTTCTCTAAAATCTGCGAAGGCATAAGTACCTGTTTCGATCATATCAAATAGAGATTTTCTCATACTTTCTATAAGGATTTTATACGGGGTTTCTCTGAGAATTTCATGCTTTATTCCGTCTGGATATTTTACGAGAGAATCGAGATCCTTCTGAATCCGAAAGCCAGAAATTTTCCCTAAAGGAGGATCTTTAAGTACCGAATCTCCAAGGTGAGTGTGGGCATTGACAAAACAGGGAGCTATTATATTGGAAGAACACGTGTGTTCCTCTCCAATTTCTGTAATTATTCCGTTATTTACGCAGATATAACCCTCAACAATTTCCAGTTCGGGACCTGCAATGATTGTTCCGGAAATAATTTTTTCATTACTGTACATATATAATAACCTCTGTTATTTCTCAAAACATATGTGCTCATTTTGTAGAAGACTAAATATATACATATTGTGTAACTTTTCAGCCTGGGAAAAACAATAGTATTAGTTACATTTGTTGAGATTCAATANNGTTAGCTATTGATGATGATTTTATTTTACCTATCGTTTTTGGTATTTTATCATGTCATAATTTATTCTCTTCAGAGCTTAATCACTTGAGGATAAGATTCAAGCACAAGCAAGTTTTTCATAAATATTATTACGCTAGATAGTTGAAAATTTTAATAGCACTGATTTTTAGTTCAGCTGTATAACATTAGTTCCGATTTAATGCAGTCACAATAAATATTACTTATTCGTTTCAAATTTTTCCTCAATAGTTCACACGAAAAAATTTCATCCATATATCTTGATTTTATCTTTTTTGGCTCTTTGAAGCCAAGTTCCTACTAAACTCCAGAGTTTACCCTAAAAATGCACATACATTTTACCTTCCTTTACTTCAAAATTTATTTACAGGCTATATCTATCATGAAATCAGGACATAACTCGAAACTTATTTTTCATGTGAGGTTAACTAAATTGTTTCATCGCTTCTTGAAACTGAAGATCTCTTCGAAGACAAAGGTTCCTTGGGATTCACTGATCTATTCTATTTAAAGGCAGTTAAATAAGGAAAAGCATGAATATTTTAGAGTCTCTGTGATTCTTCTTTATGAAGTTG
>PMJC01000363.1 GCA_003157235.1 Methanosarcina sp. | reverse complement strand
AGGCATCCCACGCAGGAAAAACTGATCATTCTTGGCACCGTCGTGTTGATAAGAACAGTTCTTGGTTATTTTCTCAACAAGGAAGTTTCAGAACACCAGCTGGATTAAAATAGGGCTAAAAAGCCTCATAACATGTTTAGAACTCTGGATCTCTTGGTAGCCTGTATTTATCTGCTATCTTCTGTGATCGCATCAATTATTTTAACATTAATTTTCTTTGTTAACTTTGCTCTTTTTTGATACTAATTAACGAATATTATAAACAACTTTGAATATCATGTATAGATATTTTCTAACTGGAATGGTAGTTATATTAGTATGAAAAATAACATTTTAAACATTTAGTAACTTAATCATTTTCGATTTTTTTGCCAAGATTTTTTGAGTACCATTGTAAAGTCAAAATAACCGTTATCTCCACCCCCAAAGTTTCAGGAATGAAGAAGAATTTCGAGTTGAAAGTAAATGAATTTTAAGCCAGTATTAATAAATATTCCAGCTCATTAGTATATAGGGACTAGTTTGGGAATCTCAATCCAAGGAAAAGCCAACAAACATGGCCTGGGGTAGGCAGTAGGAGAGGAAAATAAGTTACTGGCCACGGTGCTGACCTAAGTGGGCTCCACCAAGAGGGTCGATGACTGATTCTACCCGCCAACGACTCCGGGACGAGTTGACCGGTATCCTCACACGTGAGCGGAGAATAAAATACACACCATGTTTTAGGCAGTAAATTAGGTGACTCATAGATAAACCGAGAAGTTTGGGAATTGCACCCCTGGTCATTTTTTCCTGGCTACGAAATTTATCTGCCAGAAATGAAGTCACTCCAAAAGCTCACTTACTGGATATGGTGAATGTTTAAGCGTCAGAAAGTGATTTGTTTTCCTTTTACTTAGTCAGCATTTTGTTAAGAAAAAAGGCCCATTGCAGCCTGGAAAAATTAATGGTCTGGGACATTTAACGGCAAGCTACTGTGAACTCACTTCCAGAGCGCTTCCAGGCAAATCATGGAAAACGATATGATTCGGGAAAGAGAAAGAAATTGATTCAAAGAAATGATTAAAAGGGTATAACAAAGATCCCTAATTTCTTTGGGCTATTTCCGCTCTTTAAAGATATCAACTAAAGGAGTCTTATATGAGTTCGATTGTACCAAATGATGAAGCATTGAGTGTCCTGCCATCAAATCCTGACGATGGCATCATTGTTATGCTGAATCTGCTGAAGTTCAAGGGTGAAGAAGGAGCAGAGGCATACGATCGCTATGCTACAAGCATCTCGACGATGCTTGAAGCATGTGGCGCACGCATAGTCTATGCTGGTAAGGCGGTTTAATTGCTTGTGGGCGATAAAACATGGGATGTCATTGTGCTTGTTGAGTATCCTTCGAGCAAAGTCTTTCTGGAGATGGTGAACAGTCCAGAATATCACAAAGCACATGTAGACCGTGAACAAGGCCTGGAACGTACTGTGTTGTATGCAACGTCACCAATGGGAGCTGGGGCACGATTTTCTGAGTAAAAGTCGTATCTTGTTCCTGCATATGCTACAAGTATGGTGTTATTATCCGTCACTTGCAGTACATTCACGACAAAGACGTCTCGTCAGCATACAGCTTTGACTGGAATGAACTTTCGTTCGTTTGGACAGGAGACGGAAGACCTGATGAGCTGACTGCCAAGCTGGCGAAGGTTGAGAATGTGTTCGTCACCGAGCTGTTACAGGACACGATGAATCTCTTAACTCTAAGTTAGAGCTACGTATAATCATCGGCACTACTATAATCGAGCAGAGGCCTAAGTCCATTATGCAGCAGTCTACCTTTTCAAGCAGTTATAGCCACTCATTGCAATGATAACTCACATGCAATACGACTAACAAATGCCTCCCGAAATCATGGTAGGTGTCAGAACTCATTGAGACGTATTATTCCAGTTCAGCGCGGAGGATGGCTTCGTGGTCAAGGTTACGACGGGTGCAATCTGGACGCTCAAAGCCATACTTTCAGAAGCTGCAGCCCTACGTAGATTCACTCTCCAGGATAACGTTGAACTTGACCTTCAGCCTCACTGTGAGTTTAACAACCCCCCCTCGATAGCTTAATCGTGGATGTCACTGGCGAGCTGATAGAGGGCCAGGAAGTTCAGAATGGAGTATATAAGGCATGACAATAATCTAAATAGCAAGGGAGTTTTGTATCCAAATGTTGCCTGCCTGTCAGGCTATTATTGCAAAGATCGAAAGAATAGGATTGAACATCAATCCTAGTAAAGGAAGTGAAAATGGCACAAGACTATCCACCTACACGCATTCACGTACTTGCAAAGCCAGTAGGATCAATTTGCAACCTTGAA
This sequence comes from Methanosarcina sp., assembly GCA_003157235.1. Classification (GTDB taxonomy): domain Archaea; phylum Halobacteriota; class Methanosarcinia; order Methanosarcinales; family Methanosarcinaceae; genus Methanosarcina. The sequence continues at coordinate 4,830 of PMJC01000363.1, read as the reverse complement.
TGCTCCTACTGCTGTTTTCTTGACAAGGAACTGCTTTATCCCAGCAGCACGTTTCGTATGTCAGACGAAGTGCTTGAGAACTATATCCAACAGCTTATAGCAGCTCACCGTACTCAGCAGGTAACCGTTGCTTGGCAGGGAGGTGAACCCACGTTTATGGGTATTGAATTTTATCGACGTGCCATCGAACTGCAGGAAAAGTACAAAAAGCCTGAAATGACTTTCGAAAACACGATGCAAACCAACGGTACACTCCTTGATGACAAATGGTGCCAATTCTTCAAGGAAAATAATTTTCTCGTTGGGATCAGCATCGATGGCCCACATGAACTACATGACTTCTATCGGGTAGACAAAAAGGGAGAGGTGACCTTCGACAGAGTTATGAGAGGGCTTCGCCGGTTGCAAAAACACGGTGTTGAATACAACGTCCTAACCACAGTTAATCGAATTAATGCTGATTACCCACTCGAAGTCTATCGTTTTATGCGGGATGAAGTAAGGACAGACTGGATTCAGTTTATTCCAGTTGTAGAGCGAATTAATGAGGAGGAAAATACTCTTTACCAAAAAGGAGACAGAGTTTCAAATCGTTCAGTACTGTCTGAACAGTTTGGCAATTTCCTGAACATCATTTTCGACGAGTGGATAAGAAATGATGTGGGGAAAATGTTCGTGCAAACTTTTGAAGCTTCTGCACGCAGGTGGCTTAGAATGTCTTCGAGAATGTGTGTTTTTGAATAAACGTGTGGCATAGGGCTTACTCTGGAGCACAATGGGGATCTTTACTCTTGTGATCATTTTGTTGAGTTCAACTATATGTTAGGCAATATCATGGAAAAAGAAATTATCGAGCTTGTAGGGTCAGAAAGGCAGTACAAGTTTGGACAGGATAAACGTGATTCCCTCCCGAAGGTATGCCGTGAATGCGACGTGCTATTCGCTTGCAGAGGAGAATGTCCAAAGAACTGCTTCTTGATCACTTCTACTGGAGAACAGGGTATGAATTATCTCTGTGATGGTTGGAAAGCTTTTTTTCATCACATTGATTTTCCGATGCAGATCCTTGCAGAGTTGATACGTCATGGTCTCCCTGCTTCGGAGGTTATGAGGGTTCTGGTCATGGAAGAAGCTTTTTCGTTAATGTCAGACGCAATGATCCTTGCCCCTGTGGGAGTGGCAAAAAGGTAAAGAGTTGTCACAGTAAGCGGAAAGGTATGGGTCAGAAGAAAAGAACTCATATCACTGTGCAATAACTGATTGATACTTAGAGGAGTTGCAATTACATTAATAGCAATTCTGTATGTGGTAGGATTTTAGTATACAGTACTTTTGCTGTAATCCTGACGCTTGGAATGTGGGAGCTCGCTCTATCCTCACACCCATTTTTTCTCCATTTTTGCTGCCTTGATCTTTATCCCGCATATTCGCTGGCTCAAAAAAAAGGGTATTCCTGCTGGATTGAGTGTTCTTCTACTGATTCTTTTATTTGCTTTCATTGTCACGATTCTTAGTATGATTGTTGTAAAAGGTACAATTCAATTTGGGAACAAGATCCCTATCTACCAAACTAATTTAGTAGGATTCATAGATACTCTTACACATTATTCCCCTACAAGAAGATACTTCCTTGAATTCAATTTTACGCAGTATTACCTCAATCATGATCTCTCTTATGAGAAGTAGTAGTGGACTTGTGAATACTGGTACAACAGTTATAATTATCATATTTACGACAGTGTTTTTGTTAATAGATGCCTCCAATGATCCTGGAAAAAAATTCGGAACTTGAAAAATAATCCGAACTCCAAATGAGGATGAGTAAATTGGGCAAAAATCTGGTAGGTTTTTTGGCTATAAGAGCAGAAACAAACCTTATCACAGCCGTTGGAATTACCGTCGTTCTCCCCTATAGGAGGCATTGATTTTGCGATTCTCTGGGGCGTCCTTATATATCCCCTACATTGGTCTAGTTCTAGCCTCTATTCCACTCACAATGCTTGCGCTGTTCAAGTATGGGTCAACAGGTGCTTTTGGAGTAATTGTCGTTATCGTGGTTATCGATACGCTTGCAGAAAACGTCGTATTCCCATCACTTGCAGGAAAAGGGCTGAAATTATCTCCTGCCTCCTTATTTCTTGCCCTCATTTACTGGAATTATGTACTAGGAACAGCAGGTGTGATTCTGTCCATACCTCTTACAATTGTTTTGAAGTTCCTACTTGAGAGTTTTGAGGACACAAAATGGCTAGCCTGATTGATTGATCCGGCAGATATACTGGGAAATGAAAAATAGTTTAGAGCGGAGGAATAAATTGCACTTTTTTCAGCTTATGAAGTGGTGATTTTTGGTGGTAATATTGCAGCTTTAAGCCAAAAGTCTTCTATGGATCTAATTACTTCCATGAATTCGTCAAAGTCAATAGATTTAACGATATAGGCATTGGCATTAAGTTCATAAGCTTTGGATATGTCCTTTTCAGCGCTGGAAGTAGTTAAAATGATTACGGGTATGCTTTTAAGGTTACTATTATCTTTTATTTCTTTAAGAACTTCATGTCCTGTTTTTTTCGGTAAATTCCAATCCAAAATAATTATATCTGGTTGCAGAGAACCTAAAAACGGATATTCACCCAATAAAAAACGGATTGCTTCTTCTCCATCTTCTGTAACATGAAAACTAATTCGAATTTTTGTATCTTCGAAAAATTCTTCAATTAATCCAACGTCTCCTTTGTTGTCTTCAATTAAAAGAATTTAAAAAGGCTTATCTAACATTTTCATTTACCAAAGCTCCATAATAAAATGGGAAAAAGTTTATTGAGAGATCAGCTTGAAAGGGCCAGCATCAATAGTCATCTGTTTTGAAATTTGATGATCAAAATTTTAGGACGTTGCTATTAATTATGAAATCTCTTATTTAGATTCTTTTCAGTTTTACCTATAGCGAAAGACGTATATTTAGTATTTAACGACTCAAAATTATTGGCGATTATTTAACAAAGAATTTTTATTTTATATACTTAAATATATCTAAATATTATCTTTAAATCATTATCATGGAATCTTAAATCACTAATTGGATCCAAAATCACCAAAGGGCAAACTTGAATAAAAAACCTGCTAAAAAATCAGGCTGATGCAGTTCCGAATTCAGTGATACATATAAATTCAAAATGATTAAATTATGAGTCTCAACTGTGTACATCTGCAAAATGTCTATTTAAAAATAACTGGGGAATTATGACTATTTCTAATCGTTTGAGTTCCTATGAACTGGAGATCAGAGTCCAGGAACTGGCAGCTGAGCTGGAAAAAGTCAATCAGGCATTAAATACCAAGAATGAGCTGATTAAACTTAAGGATAAACTCGAAGCCAAAATAACGCTCAGAAACAACCGTATTCTTAAGAAAATCAACCGGATCTTCAGCATTGTAGTGCAGGAAAAAACAGAAGAAGATCTGGGAAATGAGTGTTTATCCATATATCTGGAAGTGACCGACAGCCAGGTTGGATTCATCAATTTGGTGGGTGATGATGGATTACTGCCTGATATTGCAATCAGCGACATAGGCTGAGGTGTTTGATGTGCGACAAGATTGGGCATTGCCGTTCTCCGGGAGATTTTGTTTTCATGACTTTTACGGTAGTGTCATTAACAGCGAGAAAAGCTTATTTACTAACGACCCACTGTCACATCCAAATAGTATCAGTGTGCCACATGATCATCATCGCTTACTTCATTTCTTGGCGTACTCCTCGTCTTAGATGGTGAAATAATGGGTATGTTAGGGATTGCAAACCGTGACGGTGGCTATAGCTGCTAGCAGCAGGTGGATCTTGAAGCTATCGCGCTAGCAATTGTGCAGGCTCTACAGAGGAAAAGGTATGAAGAGGATATTCGTGAAGCTTACGGGAATCTCCAGATGAAATTCAAGGAGTTGCAGGTTCAGTCCGAAGAACTTCATAAAACCACTGAAATGCTGCTGGAAAGTGAAAGGCATTTCCATAAAATGGCTAATACGATCCTACAATTGGCTTGGATCGCCCATCCAGATGGCTATATCTATTGGTATAATGAACGCCGGTACTCTTACACCGGCACCACGCCGGAGCAGATGGGAAGCTGGGGCTGGCAGAGTGTCATGACCCAGGAGCGCTGCCAAAAGTGCAGGAACAATGGAATGCTTCGCTTGCTACGGGGCAGATGTTTGATATGGAGTTACCTCTGCGCGGAGCTGATGAAATTTTCCCCTCGTTCCTCACGCGTGTTTTGCCCCTGAAAGATGCCGCTGGAAACATTATTCAGTGGTTTGGAACAAATACCGACATCACCGAGAGCAAAAAAGCAGAAGAAATGTTAAAGTTGAAATTAGAAGAACTTACCCAATCAAATGAAGAATTAGAACAATTTGATTACGTTTCATCGCACGATTTACAAGAACCTCTGAGATGATCACAAGTTATTTGCAACTTTTGCAAAGGAGATATCAAGGTAATCTCGATTATAAGGTCGATAAATACATCAATTTTGCTGTTGACGTGGCTTCCCACATGTAAAATCTGATAAATGATCCTTTAAAATCCTCTCAAATTATTCGAAGTACTAAAGAGCCTGAAACTGTGAATTGTGAATTTATTTTGAATCAGGCACTATCCAATTTAGATTTATATATAAAAGAGAATAAAGCTACTGTGTCTTATGGTTCTTTACCTGAAGTAATGGCAGATAGTACCCAGCTGGCTCAGGTATTTCAGAATCTAATTATAAACGGCATAAAATTCCATAGTGAAGAAGCACCAATAATTAATATTTGTGCAGAGAAAAA
>PMJC01000018.1 GCA_003157235.1 Methanosarcina sp. | reverse complement strand
ATATTCGGCTCCCAATCTGTAAAAGATCATCTTACTGGTACCCCTGTTTAAACCTAATGAAGGAATTTCAATCCCCAGAGAATACCTGTTACTGTTTCTGGTCTCAAGAAGCGGATTGGAAAATTCAACATCTTTCCATCTCTTCAATTCATAATCTACCCCAACTTTGAAATAGTCTTTCTCAAATGCCAAACCTATTCCATAGTCTTTCGGTATCTTGAATATATTGCTCTTACTTTTTATTGTTTCTGCACTGGTACTTGTTGTTATGGTTGATGCATCCCTTGTTGTAAGCGTCTTTCCATTATTGTAAATAAGTCCGATATTATATTCCCAACCTCCATTTGTAATCTGGTAGTTCAATCCATAATTAAGATTGATATTCGATAAATAGGTTAAACCTTTAAGTGTATAATTATAATCCACTGAGGATTCTGAATGTGTGATAGTCCCAAAAAAATAAACTGCATTGATTCCGAAGACAAGACTGTTTGTAATTTTATATGAACTCCCTAAAAAAAGCTGATTTACCCCTCCTTCTCCTGAAAAGGTCTTGTTGTAAGTCAGAACGCTGCTTTCAACAGGTGATGTGACATTTATGTTGTACCCAATTGTACTATAAGATGCCAGGCCGAAGCTCGTTGCCAGTTTGCGGGTGATTTTAAAACCCATTGCAATGTATTTAGCGCTGGCATCCAAACGTCCCTGACTGTTGTTGATGGTATTGAATGAAGTATACTTGCCAAAAAGACCAAGTTCAAATACTGTAGCCAGGCTATCAAATCCATTGTATGATGCTGGGTTAAGAAAGTTGACAGAATGACCAGACATAAAGGCAATACCCGTACCTCCCATAGCCTTGCTTTCACCAAAGCCATTTTCTTCAATAGAACCCATTCCGAAAATGGAATAAGGAGATGAAGTTATCTGAGCATTGGAATTATTAGCCAGTAGAACTGAACATATAATTAGCAGTAGGGATATTTTGACTTGTAAACGCATGTTCATATTAATACGTTAAATAATAGAGCCTCAACTTTACAACAGGATTTTTATCCTCAATTGCCATTCGTGTAAAAGTAGATATTAAATCAGTTGTATTAAGGCTGACCAAGAGTCCATTGTCAGAATTATAAAATAAATCTGAAGCTTCTTTATTTATATATGATGTAATATCAAAAGTATATCGGGTATCCTCATTGTATAAATCATCGATATATAAAGTTGATACAATGGCTTCACTCCTTGAATCTACCAATTGGGAATTCATCTGGTTTTCTTTATCCGTTTCCCACAGATACAACTTGCCGGGTAATTTAAAATATGCGAAACTTGGCAAAACAGGCGCAATGACAAGTTCTGCTTTCAAAATTTTCCAATGATTCTCAAATATTAAATTCTGCAACGTCGGAAATTGAATTTTAGGCAGTAATCCGATCAATCCCTGAAGAAATGCTCTATTATCTGTTACAGAAGATGGAAGTATATTGCCTGTTCCTTTTATGTTACTAAACGCTGTTTTACTGATATTATAATGAATATGATTAAACTGATAAGATGAATTAGAGGAACTTGATGCAACATTATTATAAAATGATATCTTATACGTTTTAGCTACAATATCATTGGAAGGAGCATGATAATATATATTCATAAATATATGTTTTTCATCGGCTTTAAAGCCGATTACACTATTACCGGTACCTGTTTCTCCGGTAATTGCAAATCCCTTCATGTACTCAAAGAACAGGTCACTCGTGGAAACAACTTCATCATTATTCTTAATCAAATTGAAGATTTGTTCTCCGAATGAATTAATTGGCACAGTCACTATTGTATCAGCTGATTTTGGTCGTGGATGAAATACTTTTGTTGCCAGAACTGAAGCAAGTACCATGGAATCTGTATTATATCGATAACCTGTATTCTCATCAAGTGTAATCTGTTTTGTAAGTTGGTGGATATTGAGTGTCATTAATGAGGTAGTATCGCCATAATAATACTTTGAGTAACAAAGGATAAAATTAGCTGAATCGAAAACGTCTGTTTCATTAAATTTATCGGTAGGATATGCAAATTCAAAATAGCTTTTGGAACTGATAGAGCCAAAAATACTATCGGAATATTTACCAACAAGAGCTATTCCGGTTCCTGAAGTCTTTAAGGAATCTAAAATAACTGTGGATAAGCCTACCCTGAATGTGTCTAATAACTTAACACCTGTCTGAGAATCAAGAAAATTTTCGCCAATTGAAAAATTATTACTCTTGGTACAGGAGCCGATGAAAAAAATTATTACAACAATAATAAACAAGAAAATAGATGATTTCTTTAATAAGGATATGTTTTTCTCACTATTGCCATTACATATAACTCTCATTCTTATTTAAATTTGTGCAAATTAAAGACTAAAACATGAGCTAAACCAAGCATTGTGTACCAACAGGTGAAAAGTGTAGACCTAAAGGCAATTTAAAGAGATAATGTTAAAACAGATTTATTTATTTTTTAACCTTTTTATAAAGTCACGATTAAAATGGTTCATCGATAATATACCGCATCTGGTCTACTTATTAAGGGGATATATCTACAATGCTTTTTATTGGAACATTCATCAGATAAATTTGCGCCGTGAGTATTAACTTTAAAAAATATATAATGTCATACAAAACGACGAAGATTTGTGTATTATTCTTCTTTTCCATCTTATCCTTACCATTCCTTAATTCATGTACAAGTACCAGTAGCGATCTTATCGGCGACTGGAAACACTTGTCTGACTTTGATGGATTGCCACGTACAGGCGCTGTCGGCTTTACAATTGGTTCAATAGGATATTTAGGGACAGGGTACGATGGAGATGAAAGATTAAAAGATTTCTGGCAATATGATCCATCCAAGAATACATGGACTCAGTTGGCCTCTTTGCCAGGAGTAGGAAGGAGTTATGCAGTTGGTTTCGGTACCGACACAAAGGGATACATCGGTACCGGTTATGACGGTACAAATAAGCTCAAAGATTTCTATGAATTTGATCCTGCAACTAACACATGGACTCAAAAAAAGGATTTCGCTGGTTCAGCCAGGTATGCTGCAATCGCGATGGCCATTAACAACAAAGGTTATGTCGGAACAGGGTATGATGATTATGTGCTGAAAGATTGGTACCAATATGACCCGAATACTGATACTTGGACTATAAAGCCAAGCCTTGGCGGAACTAAAAGAAGAAATGCTGCCTGCTTTGTCATTGATGGAAAAGGATATGTCATGACTGGAGTAGATAATGGAGCTAATTCAAGTGACATGTGGGAATATGATCCGGATGCTGAGGTATGGAATAAGAAAAGAGCAATTGAAAATCTCTCTTCCGAAAGTTATGATGATAATTATGGAACAAATTATATAGCAGGATATAACAAAATTGCATTCTCAATAAACGGCAAAGGTTATGTGGCTACAGGAAGCTCCGGAACATATTGCTGGGAATATGATCCTTCAACCGATTTATGGGTTGAAAGAACTAGTTTTGAGGCAACTGCTAATTCTTCAAGAAACAATGCAGTAGGTTTTGCAGTTGGCAACAAAGGTTATCTGGCAACTGGTTTGTCTGGGTCTGGTACTTATTGTGATGATCTCTGGTCATTTGATCCGCAAGCTTTAGTTGACAAATATGATAATTAAGAAGATCCTTGCCGGTATTGCTCTCTTATTAATTATAGTTGTAGCCGGAATTTCCATATACAACAGGAAGTATCAATTTTCAGTTAAAGTAATTAAAAACGAACAGGGTTGGGGTTATGATATTTTACAGGGCAAACGACTTATAATACATCAACCATACATGCCTGGAATAAGCGGTCAGGTTGCCTTTGAAAATAAAAACTCTGCAAGAAAAACAGGCCAGCTCGTCGTAAAAAAAATTAAGAATAAAAAACCACCAGCTGTTAATATAGATGAATTAAACTCTATTATTAAAAGAACTGATTAACCGGTTTAAAGTCATAAAAAAAATAAATAATATTAATAAGAAAGAGTGAAGTTTGTAACTTTGCTCTTTTTATTTAAGGTTTTTCATTTATACAGCAGATATTTTTCTCTTATTTTCGAAAATTTCGCCAACCCTTCTTTCCAGGTTGCCTTGATTTGTTCTGAAGTCATCCCCTTCTGTATCTGTTCCCTTAAAACGGGGCCTCCGGCAAGAACATCAAAATATGAATTAAAGAACTTATCCTTCTTTGGAAAATCCTGATAAGCGCTGATGAGCCAATCGAGATTAAGTTCAGGCTCTGGCACAAGCTTATTTTTAAGAGCATCCCGCAGATCCGTTCCAAAGCATCTAATCCCAAGAAGTGGTGGATTTTTAGCTCCGGGAACANNCTGTCAGGAAGATCAGGACTTCCGAAAACCTGAAATGGGAATAATGTTCCTCTACCCAATGAAATAACGGTTCCCTCAAAAAAACAGAGTGATGGATACAGATATATAGAGGTCTGGTTTGGCAGGTTAGGCGATGGTTTTATCGGAAGTTCATAAAGTGACTTATGAGTGTAGTTTTTACACTTAATAACAATGAGATCACATCTTAC
>PMJC01000262.1 GCA_003157235.1 Methanosarcina sp. | reverse complement strand
CGCAAAGAGCCAACTGGAGCTTTCTATGTTCTTGCCGATGCTCGCAAATACAGCAACGACTCTCTGGAATTAAGCCGCAGTATTCTTAATGATGTAGGCGTTGCAGTGACTCCTGGTATCGACTTTGGTAACGGAGCAGAGGGATATCTGCGTTTTTCCTATTCCAATAGCATTGAAAATATAAACGAAGGTATGGACAGATTGGAGGCCTTTTTCGGAAAAAAAATATGAAGAATAACTATTCAGTCTACCGACAATCCGCTGGAAGATATCTATTCTGATGCGAAATATATTTCTGATTACTAACTGATGTAAATATAAAAAACATTATCTATGGCTGGCAGTTGAATAAATTCAGACCACCAAATTTGCTCATCGGGTCTTTACAAAGATGGCTATTGAGTCGTGAAAAAGGAAATTGAATATGTATGGCACTAATTCTTGAAGCGTTATTTGATATTATTGCTCTTTAAATGTCTCAATATTTTTATTTAAAATAGCATTACGTGATTAAACTAGTTTCTCAAGTACTCTCCCCGTATTTTTTTCCACAATTGCGATTATTTATTTAATTATTTTTATAAGTGTATCAACTGAGGATTCTTCAGTCTCAATAATCTTCCTCTTGTGATTTTTCTCGTTCAACACCTATTTCATCTTCATATATATTTTATTTGTAATAAGATGTCACATAATTCTGGTAATTTCCTTGCTAGAACAATAATTTAATTTGAATAATTTCTTTACGTCCAGAGCAGTGGCACGAACCTACCCAGGTGTTTGCAGCGGGGTGCGCCACCAAAATTTTGAGTATTAAATTAGTTTTTTCTTTAGCTTTTCTCTGTATTTTCTGCTTTTCTCACACATATCTTGTCTAGAAGTAAGATATTGTCAAGCATTAGGGATCCACTCCATCCTAAAGGAATTGCCCAGGCAGGTTTGCCTGTCGACTTATCAACCTGCTCCGGGAGAAGTCCTGTACTNNACCAGCAAGGGCCCATTTAAGGCATTTAATTCCTTCATTTGTCAGATCTTCCACGTTTTCTATATCGCTCTTTTCTTTTTCAGAAGGGATATCAAGGGCAAGGGCAAGCATCGCTTCCGAAAGCCAGAGAGTGGTTACTATCCATGGGTTTCCGTCAATGTAACTGTCGTTTTCATATCTCTTGATCCCGTAACTTTTATTAATGGGCACTGAGAGTTTTTTCTTGATATTTTCTATCATAAACAGGATCATATCCTTTTCTATAGGGTCCTTTGGAGACAGCATACCAAAGGGGATATAAGTACTCAGGATGCTTGCATCAACGGTTTTATCCAATTTCTCGTTGATGATTCCTTTTGCAAAGTAGCCTTCTTGAAGCCACAGACGATCAATTGTAGCTTTCTTGATGAATTCCGCTCTTTTCTTCCAGCGCTTAGCCATACCAGATTCCTCATTTTCTTCGGCTAGATTGGAAGCGCCCATAAGCCCAGCGTAGATTGCGGCATTTGTGTATGTGAAAATTCCATAATAAGTTTCCCATAGATCCATACAACTCTCATGAATCCCAGATTTTGTTTTCTTCATCAGATATTCGGCAGCTCTGAGTACTGAAACCCATACTTCGTCCAAAAATTCAATTTTTTTAAGACCGTCGAGGATTCTGTAATACACATCCATGGCATAGAGAGTCGATCCTGTTTCGTCTATTTGAGNNGTCCGAATAGACCATTTGAAAAACATGTCACAATACTCAGGATATCCTGAATGTTTGAGTGCAAGTACAATCTCGGCAGTATCTCTGTTCCAACAAAAGCCGTATCCTCCACATTTCTCAAAATTGGAGTCAAACTCAGGAGCGGCCACAAAGGATCCATATTCGCGGTCTTGAAGTAAGTCAAGCATGAGAAGAGATCTGTTGTATGCGCTGAACAGTTCCTGGCGCAAGTTCTCGTGTCCTCCGAGCCCTGGCATTTTTAGCACCTTTTTTTTAGAGAGCCACATAACCCAGTATTCTCGAGTCTTTTCGAAAATGTATTCCAGAGACATTTTGGAAAGCTCATGCATTCTCTTGTAAAGAAGGCTCCGGGAAGATGCAGCCCCTATCAGAATAACAAAATCATTTGCTCCGTTAGCTTCCAGTTCCAGATCCCAGCCAGCAGCATTATTAATATTTCCGATATCTTCTTTATTTCGCTGGAGTTTTCCATCTTCCATATCATACTTGGAATTAGTCCACCATATGGTGTCCATTGCCTTTCCGATCTGCCATTCAGTAAATTCGGGCAAGGAATGAAGCCCGATATAATAGTTCTGCCAGTACTGTACTAGCAAGCGAGCATCTATATCACAAAAACCAGAATTTTTTTTAGATGTTTCTCCTACATTGAAATTAGAGTAGTAAAAAAATTTTCCTGAAATTTTTTTCTGGGACTGAACCTTGAACCTGCGGATGAGAACAGGCACTTCTGAGTGCACCAGGTCAAGAATCGAAATACGAATTCCTGAGTCATGGTAAAGTTTTGTGGATACGATGTTAGTGTCTTCTATATAGTTCTGAATGCTATGCCATTCGTTATCATTTGTCCAGAGAAGTTTTTCCCCTGTGTGGACGCAGGCAAGGGACTCTTCTACATGCTGAGCATGATCTCTGCGGGGGTAGAATAAGCCCAATATATCCCCTTTTCTTCCCATTGTCACAAGCAGTCCGTCATTTCCTAGAATGGCATTAGGTTGTCTGATCACTGTGTATCCCCCTTAGCTGGTATTCCTGGCTTACGCTGGAGGGCGCTAAAGAAATTACATGTTCACATATCTTCTTTCCGGTGACTTTACAGCTAATCTCCCTTACACTGATATTTTTCCCGAAATAATCGGTCAGGTAACCTGCAAAGTAGCCGCTCATAAAGGTACAAACAGGCTGGTCAGCAGATCCGTAAACATCGGCTATAAACGAGTCTTTCACAATGATTTTTCCTTCGTAAGTCTTTGGATCACATTCAATTTCCAAGATTCCCCACCCTACAGCTCTATAGAGCTCCGCAAGAACGCTTGCGTAATTACTGTCATTAATAGGCATGATACTCTTGAAGTATTTTGCTGCGTGAATTCCTCCTTTAAGGCCTGAAACGGTGAGAAGTCCCTCTGCATGCGGTACACTTTGATTGAGAGTTTTAATGATATCAACAATCGTGAGTGCTCTTGCCATGACTCCTCTGACTCCTATTACATTAAGAGGAAAGTCTACGGAATAAATCATCCCATATCTTGAAATTCCGTAATCTACTTCACTTACAACTTCAATACTTTCTATTCTTTGAGCAAGATCCTCAGGATTAATATTTTCATTAAGTTCGGTATATATCAAATATTCTCCCGATTTTTGTGTAATATTATCCAGATGACCAAACATAATGAATGCATTTTCTTTTTCAAGAAAATCAGTTATTAAGGATAAAGATCCAGGTTTTTTCGAATAAATAATTTTAAACCATACAATCTGTGAATTTTCATTGAAGCCTGCAAACATGAATAAATCTTTGACCATATTACTCAAACTCCTATGATTTGTATGCGTAAAATTGAATTAAGCTATCGCTCTAAGTTTTCTGAATACCTGGGCTTTGAAATCCATGAGTACTGCCATGAAATTGACTGCTGCATCGAAGGGTGTAGAATAAACACTGAAATAAGAGTGTACATCCCCATCCCCAAGCCATTTAGTGCACATATAATAATAATGATCCGAAGTTAGCAGATGCTTCCATATACGTAGAATCTCAGAGTCTCCTGTTTTTCTTACAAAAGGTTCAAGCAACTTAATTTCCTCAAAACAACGTCTTTGCATATCGTTTCCAAGCCACGCACTGGTGTCACGTTCCATATCAGCCCAGGAAATGGTGGAAAAATCCCCTACATCTATCTCAGCTACAGGTGAATATTTCTCGACAATCTCAAAAGGAGTGCTGAAATTAAGGTGCTTCTTGAGAACTTCTCCAGGCAGTTCTCGCAGAAAGGTAAAAATTCCNNCTGAAACCCAAGAAGCCCATTTTTTCGCAGTCAAAGGATAGCCTTCCCACCACCTTGCTGAAAAACGGTATCCGATATCATCACTCAGCTTGTAGTTCCTGAGGATGATTGGGAGACCTAAATTTTTTGCTCTGTAAAGTAAGTTAGGGGATCTACCTTCAAGAAGGTGATCTGCGCCTTCAGTAAGTATTGCCTTGTAACCCAAATCAAAAGCAATTTTTGCAATTGAATTATTGTAGAGCAGTTCAGTGTTTCGAAATACCTTAGGTTCAACCCCCAGGAGGGCAAACATCAGTTCTCTATGTTCCTTTATTTCTTCGATGAATTCGGTTTTTTTTTCAAAAAGACTTGAAAGGGAATGATAATAAGTTTCGTCTAAGAATTCCACAGCTTTTGTTTCTGCCATTTGTCGGAAGCCCTCTAGAACTTCTGTTCCCCATAATTCGCATTGTTTTAGCAGTGTACCAGTAACAGAAAGGGAAAATCTAAACTTTCCTTCGTGCTCATTGATAGAATTCAGAAGGACTTTGTTTGCAGGGATATAGCACTTTCTTGCTACCCTTTCAAAGATTTTCCGGTTGCCTTTCTCATCAAAATAACGGTAAAAGCCAGACATTTCGTCAGGCCAGAACTTACGCAATCTAAATGGCTGATGAACCTGAAAATACATGCAAACAGATGTCATTTTGCTTCCTCCAGGACAGCTCTCCTGAAATCAGACAAGATGGAAAAATAATTCACAGCTCTCTCATAACCTTCCCTAATACTTCCAGAGTTCATGGAAAAAAATATTTCACTCTGCTGAAGATAGCCAAATATCTGCTTCAGTTTCCAGTAAGCTTTACTTCCCTTAAGCTCTGAAAGCTCCTCTCCAATTCTTAAAAGTTCTTGCATGTAAATTTGCTGTGCATTATTTCCTATTGCATTATGCATTCCATAACGGATTGTTTGCTCAGTTCCAAGTGTTTGGAGACTTGAATGTGAGAATTTCTTTACAGCTTCAGATGGTGTGAGCATTTCAATGCCCCTGATTTTGAGAGCGCTGGGGAAATTCCGGATAAAATCGGCTATTGTATTCTCATTCCTGTGGTGAACACAGAGATTTGTATAGTTAAAATAAAGGGTCAGGACATCACCTTCCATGCTTTTGATCCAGTCTGCGAACTTTTTAGGGATAAGATGGTATCCTTCAGAGTCTTTTTCCAAAAAACGTAGTTCAAGGTCTTCGCTAAGGTTTATATGTCTTAGGAGAGTCGGAAGATGGTTTTGGTAGACACTTACCGGATCATATTCTTTTATAAGGTTTCTTGACCCTTCGGCAATTAAGCATCCGAAACTCGCCTCTGCAAGAATACATCCTGCCCTTTCCGTGTATAGAAGTTCGGTATTCACGAAAGTTTTGGGAGTAACACCTAACAGTTCCCTGATAATCTCCCTGTAGATGCGAATTTCCTCCTGAAACCAAGACAGGTCAGGGTATAGGGAACTCAGGGAATGGTAATTGCAGCTTCCTGTAAATTCCACGCTTCCGCTTTCTTGGAGTTCGTGGAAAGACTCTAGAAGTTCAGGATCCCATCTGCATTGTTCGAGGAAAGGGCCAGATAAATCAAAGGAATATCTCCCTCCCTTTTCAACGGATTCCATAATTATATCATTAAGGTGCAAAAATTGTCGACTTGTTTTTAAAAATTTAGAGAAAATATTTTCTCTGTCAAAATAACGGTCCATTTCGGGCATTCCATAAAAACCTTCTACAGGCCAGTACCACTTCGGATTGTAAGGCAGATGTACCCCCATACAGATGCACACAGCTTTCATAACAAAGTAATTTTGTGCGGAAACCTACTAAAAACTATTGTTTGATTTATTTCAGGCTGACCTCACAATATAATATAGGACTCATAAAACTTTAGATTATTGAGGATCTAGATAAACCTCTGATTTTTTCAAGTCATTTCTATAAAATTCGTAAGCATATGACAAAACGTAGGGACTTATTTAAATTCGTTCGCGCATTTAAAAATAATCTAGCATAAACAATTTTATTATCCAGTACGACGTTTGATAAGATAGGCGATCTTAAGAAATGATCTATTATCGGAACGTTTTTAAGGAGAAAAAGCTCCTGAAATAAGAATCATGTTCAGTAAAAACTTATTTCTTGCCGTCAACTATTTAAAAGAGAACGAATATCTCAATATTCTTGGCAAGGGGCTGTGGCCTAGTCCGGCATGGCGATGGGCTCCAGCGGATAAATGATGAACAACGGGTCTACTGAGTTTTTCTCGACGGAGTAGGGCAATGAGGAGCTGTTGGAGCACTGATAGTTGCTAACCAGAACCAAAATTGTTAGAGTTAGCTGTTCGGAGAGACCCGTCGATCGTGAGTTCGAATCTCACCAGCCCCACATTATTTTTTCTTTAGTCCCTTTTTTTTTATTTTTTAAAACTTATTCTGTTAACATTTCTAAAAATTATTATAATTTTTAGAAAATTTTTGTATTTTTACTTGCTAAAAGCAAATATAGAATCTTCAAATAACAAGCTCAAGTAACATTTACGATGGAATACCCCGCTGCAAACAACTCGGTAGGTTCGTGCCACTATCTGGACATAAAGAATTTATTTAAATTCAATTATTGTTCTAGCTAGGAAATTACCAGAATTATATGGTATCTTATATACAGAGGATTTCGATAAATCCTAATAATTTGTCATATACTTATAAATGGTATATTAAATGACGCGTGAAAGTAAGAAGCTGATCGAAATTCTCTGCAAATGATAAGATGCAAGATGATGAAACAGGATCTCAAAAGGGAGAATTTCAGGATGGAAAAATTGTTAAGACTGAAAAATTTTCCGTTTAATCCATTTATAAGATTGATTAGTGGAATAATCGAACTTATAGAAAAAGAAAACTTTGAGAGTACTTGAAGAAGATAAGTTTATCATTTTAATGCCAAATTAATTGCTTTTGTAAATATTCAGATTTATAGGACAAAGCGTAAAATCAGTGGGTCTTCAGACCAGTGGATGTAAGCTTCAACTTCAACTCTGATTCAGTATGTAATTTTTGGCTACTTCTTTCCTAAAGTTGCCTATAGAATAATGTGAAATATCAAGTACTTTTATAGTGTATGTTCTTTTCAATAGTATTTTTTCAAATACACTTTTTGAGTTTTTCATAGCCTAGTTGTTTTTCTTGTTTCAGTTTTCGAATGATCGTAATGTGTAGACTGTTGGCTTGCTCTTAATGCGTAAATGGTTATGGGCTTTGTCAGTTTCAATTTCTGGTATTTCAAAATGGCCCTCCTTTTCAATGTCAAAAAGTATCTGTCTGAGTTTTTTTTCATTCGGTTCTAGTATCTTTTTTCGATACTTTCACACAAAGATAATGTGATGCATTAACAAAAATTTGCTATGATTCTACGTTCA
>PMJC01000072.1 GCA_003157235.1 Methanosarcina sp. | reverse complement strand
ATTAAACCGCCGGGCCGTTATAGTGCATTCGAGGCCCGTGACTGACCCCATGAATTGGAAGAACGCACTATAACTCAAGTTTAATTCTTTGATTTTACTTAACATTTTAGACAATTTTATCATGATATTACAAATTCAATCCATCTACCGGGACTGGGTCTTTTCAGATCAACTTCAATGTACCTCTACAAATGATGCCAACTACCGTAACTGGTAGAAATTCCACAAGCAAGCCATCGAAAGAATAATTATAAAAAACAATTAAATTTGAGTATCATGATACAACGTGAGGAACTTAAAGGTTTTTGGTACCTGCCAAATCATCCAGAAAATAAAATCCCTGGGACATTATTTTTTATACCAGGTGACGAAATAAGACTTGAACTGATAGGCGGTATTGAATTTGGAATCGAAGATTTACTTAAAACTAGATTTCTGGAGGTCATCCATGGCATTACTCACGAAAATGAAAAAGTAACTTTATTCTTTTGCCATGGATATGGGATCCTTAATTTTTCAAGCTCTTTCCCTCTCATGAATTACAAATGCAAATACTTGATTAGAGGTAAACATATTATCTCAGTTAAAGATGGTGTTTATGACAGTGCTCTGGTTGATATGACATCCTTATATGACTGGTATCCAGCGGCCAGAATACACAATGAAATATATTTTTCGGACCATAATAAACAACAAAAGATCAATCTATCTTTAGATGACTCTACCTATTGGGAAGAGGTAATCAAGTTGGATGATAACTTTACAATTAAATTTTTTGGAGTTGGAGATTTTAATCACAGTTTTGATTTAAAAAGCTTTGAATTAAAACAAAACACATTATTTGAGATTCTGGCTAACAATCAAAAAAAATCATTTTTTGAATTGTTAAAAAAAATTGAAATTTTTAAACAATTTTTATCCCTTGCATCATTATCCACTGTGCAGTATTTAAGTATTACTCTATATGACAGTGATGATTATCAATTATCTGAAAAGGGGAATAAAATATTTAATACTTCACACCTCTATTTCATTCAGGATAAAGTAGACAACGCGAGACTTAGCAGATATCAATTTCTATTTACACATGAAGATATTATTGAAATAATTCCGGACATTCTAGTTAAATGGTACAGTATCGAACAAGACTTATCGCCAATCCGAAATCACCTTATAGAAAGTATAAAAACCAAAAAGGTTTTTACAAGCCTTGATTTTTTAATAATTGTCCAAGCTCTTGAGGGATACCATAGACGATTCATAGATACAAACAAAAGAAAATTGAGTGTAAGAATCAATGAGCTTTACAAACTATTTGGTGATATTCAAAAAATTAAAAATTCCCCTATTAACATTAATCATGTTGTAAAATCCCGTGATTATTATTCTCATTTTTTTGCCAAAGATTCTGAGGTACTTGATGGAATAGAATTGTTTGAGTTAACTGAACAGTTAAGGATTTTGCTTATCTGCAGTGTTCTACAATTAATTGGCTTTAATAAAGAATTAATAAGCAAAATAATAAACAAAAATGAGAAATTGTAGGTGTAAAAATTCTAAATTAGCTTATTTAAAGGTAAAAGTGAGTATTCAGAAAAGAATAATCTTAAGTTTCAACTAATCTTAGGATGGAAAATTTAAGGGATTTGGAGCTTCTGACCGATAAAGTATGTAATAGTACCTTACACATTGATAAATTTTAGAAAAACAAACTAAATATCCCGCCATGAAATTTAATGTTTTCTACTTATTCATTTTCATATCAAACTTGAACTATTCTCAAGACAAAATATTTCCAATTGCAGCTGATGGAGAAATAGAATTTTCTGAAGTTATCGAAATAAATAATACTAAAAGTAAACTGTATGCAAATGCCAAAGAGTGGATAGCTAAGACTTTTGGCGATTATAAAGAAGTGATACAATTTGAAGATGCTAATGATGGAAAGTTAATAATGAAGGGCATGAGCGATGTTTCATCCGAATCGAATGGATCTAAAGAAAGTCTAAGTTTTACTATAACTATAGAGTGCAAGGATAAGAAATATAGGTACAGAATAAATGATGTCCTAGTTCATCAAACCATTATGTTAGCTGGAACTCCCATACACCCTATACCTTCTTCTCCTCTTCAGCATTTGGAATCTAAAAATAGTTTTGGAAAAGAAAAAGAATCATTGCTTTCGAAAGATGTTTCCAGAATGAACAAAAAAGCCTTACTAGAACACCAAAATAAGATTACTGTTTTGGAGAATAGTGTTAAAAATGAACAATACGAATACGACAAAGAGTATGACGCCGTCAATGTTATAATAAACTCTTTAAAGTATGCAATGTCTCAAAACGATGAATTTTAAATTGGTCCAATCTTGACAACTTTATCAAAACACGATAATTCCATGCTATCTACCGGGACAGTTAAAAACCTTATCAAATCTCGACAGATACTAGTAAAAAACGCACTATAACTCGGTCGGTTTAATTAATTGGCTTCGGCAGCCCGGACTACTTCGTAATTAGCTCTCAAAGTCTATGCGAGTAAACTCAATTCAACTTATTAAATCTTGTGGCACCCGGACTGATCCTGCTGACGAGACAAAGTCAATAGGGCTGCCGGCCGAAGCACTGGT
>PMJC01000309.1 GCA_003157235.1 Methanosarcina sp. | reverse complement strand
TGTGATATGAAACTTAACATAATATTAATAGAGATTATAACAATAAGCTGTACATAACATCTTCAGATTCACTCTAGGACCAGAGAGAAAAGAACTTTTCTCATATACTCATAAGTATATCTATACTCCTTGGAAATCAGATGTTTAGTAAAACATGCCAAAATATTTTATATGGGAGAATTGCTTAATATCCATAGTCGGGGCACGAACANNAATTCCCATCCAAATAATAATAGAATTCAAAATGTGTAAAAGTAAGTTAATAACTCAAGGCTAAAACCAATAAAAAATTCCAAAAATAATTTCATATATGTCCAAAAAAATAACACAAAATAACAATAATAAAATTAGCTCTAATAATAATGACGGATTGGATAATATTTACATATGCATGACTATATTCGGCCAGGTGGCCTGAAAAACATGCGCGTACGAAATTTCAGTTTTACAGCGGATTTATAAAAATTATAAGTTTTGGCACTCAGCTACGAGCTTTTCCACCAGTTTTTGCTGAATTGAAGTTCTTCTGTTCCCTCCACAAACCATACCCCGAACACCAATAATGTCAGGTCCTATTCTTTCAAGCACTGGGAGGTCATCGAATTTCAGGGAACCAGCAATTGCATTTTCAAGTCCATATTCATGAGCAATGTCAGTGAACCTTTTAAGTCCTTTTTCATCCATGAATTCGAAAGTAGATTTTCCATCCTTGATTGCAGTATCTACCATGATTACATCTGCTCTAGCCTTTGCCGCAACTTCGGAGAGCAATAAGGGAGAAATCGAATTAATGCGTTTATAGTCTGAATATCCTGAGGCAACTACTTTCTTTGTTGAGTCATAGTCTTTCACAGCTCTTATTATATTTATAAGAAGCTCGAGTGCTTGTTCTTGAGTCTGAATATCGTAAAGGCCTACCTTAATGTAGTCTGCTCCCGCAACTGCTGCTCCCAAAGCTGCAAGAGAAGCAGTTCCTGGTTTGTAATTAAAATCTCCTATTGTTGCACTTATCGGCTGTCTTCCACTTACAGCTGCTCTTACATCTCTAATTATCCATGGGAAATTGGCTCCAAGGGAACCTTCTATTGGGTTTTTGACATCCACAATATCAGCACCTCCTCTTGAAACGATAATCGCTTCCTCTTTATTGATTGGACTTACAAGCAGTTTCATAGAAATCCTCTAACAAAACGTGGAATTAGAATCATTATAATGAATATTTATTTTTGGAATGAAAGTACATGAGAGGGATCTTTCAAGTACTCACACTATCCTTTTTTCCCACAATTATGGTTATTTCACTAATTATTTTTATACTTTTATCAACTAAGAATATCTCAGGCTTAACAAACTTATTCCTCTTTAATTTCTCCCTTTTGAGATTCTATTTCATCTTAGTACATCTCGCAATTTGCTATAAGATACTATATAATTGTTGCAATTTTTCTTTCTATGATACTAATTACCTCCATATGTCCAATTGATTTCGTTTTCTAGTTAAAAAAGTCCTACAATAAGTAATAGATACCTGAGAATAGCTAAAACAGTTACAAAAATAAGTAGAAAAAAGCAAATCAAGTTAAAGATTTCAAACACAAACTTTCCAAAACTATGTTTGAAAACACTAAAGCTAAAACTATCATAGTAGATGACCTTAGTGTGCACAAATGGCTCAATCTAAAATAAAAGCTGGTAAAAAGTAAAAAAGAGCAAACAAAAGAAAGGGCAAAATCATTCTACTCAGGGTCTCGGAAACGTATGTAGATTTGTTCAATTCTTGACCTATAAAACAAAACTATCGGTAAAAGTGTAATAATAATTGACGAAAAACACATAAATAAGAAATGTTGTTATTGTAGGAAAAGCCATGATATACCTTCTTAGAAGTGTGTTATGATTTGTGATTGCGGGATATCAATAGGGCTAGAAATAATTCTATCATTATTATGTTAAGTTTCATATCACAAAATACCTTGTTGATGGGCTACAACAATTTGTTGATAATCTTCGACAATACAGAATTTTCGATGGATCTCAAATTTGAGAACAGATGAAGAAATTACTCAAAGAAAGCTCTTTCCTCGGAGGATATCAACCCGATAGGGAGATGTAGTTAACTTTGCAAATAATTGGAGAGAGGTATGATTGGAGAGATGTTTGCATTTATTGCCTAGTGAACATCATTTATTTCAGAGATATAATTATCCCTAAAAAGCTTAATACTATTGCAATAATAGTTATAAAAAAAATTAAACTTGAACTTACATTGTCTAGTTGGTCGTTAGCCTTATGACCCATAATATTAAATATGCGACAACTTACTAAAAAAGTTTCCCACCGTTATATTGAAGACTTCGTTATGCGCACAATGACAAAAAAATTTAAAGATATTTATAAGTGTTATGGTCTATTCGCCATTTTGTTGATTTTGCTGTAAAATCACAGATCTCAGCAATCTATGAGAAAGGAAATAACAAATTTTAAGAATCCGATCGGGCAAAAACATTTTAAATATTTAAGGAGATTTAGATCAACTTTCCCATTTCTTCATATTCCCATATATGGTACATATGAATTGTGATAATCAAAAATTTATTGAAATACTCAATGATCTTCTCATTTCTTTTCGTAAATAAAATTCAGAATACATCGAAAATTAGCTATAATCTGTCGAATATTATTAGATCTGTATTTGTTTGCAGGCTCTTTAAACTTCATTTTCGGAGGTGTTATCTTAGTATGCAATTTTCAATTTTTGAAGTGCTTCCACCTCTTTAAAGATGGTTGGCAGGTAGCAAGCTCGGAAAAAGCCAGTATATTTTCCTTCCTTACAAATATATCCTTCCTCTTCTCTTTCGTTTTCCTTCTAGATCTTTGCACTTATATCAAGCATTCTTCTTTAATGTTTATCTAAACATTCTCTAAATATTCTTTTTATTGATTCATGGCATGTCAGTAGTGACCACAAACTTAATTTCTTTTTTCTGGATGTCAACAATAGAGTAAATATATTTGCTACCCCATTATTTTATAGGCATTTAGTCTTCAAAAAGCTGGTTCAGGCATTCTTGCGTTTTCCTGATATATTCAAAAGGATCCCAACATATGGATCCTGAAAATATTTTTTAGCAGGCTATTTCATCTAAAATTTCACATAAAATAAAGTTATAACACAGCATCAATGCGATAATATTTTTAAAAAGTATATAGATCGACTCCTTTCGAAATTTTACTTAGATGTAACTTAAAAAAGAACCTGAAAAATATGTTTGTCGTGTGTCTGTGAATTATTGAAAATCTTATACACTAGATTCTATCTACATTTTCCCAAAAATTAGATATATACTCGTTTTTTTAGATTTGATTAATAGTTCAAAGAAACTAACTAAAATTATGATTTGTGAATATACAAGAAAAAGGGAGATAAACTTTCAACATGAACAATTAACAGGAACATAACCAATGATTCAATCTGAATAAATTCTGAGATTTTGGTCTCCTTAGTGAAGAACAAAAAAGTTGCTGTAATGAAAATAGATATGAAAAATATAATGTTGGAAGCAAAAATAAATAATATAGAAAAAATAATTTAGCTAAAAAAAAATTATAGCTAAAATCTTAAATTCCCAGTAAATAATAAAAACGTAAAAGAATTTAACAAAATAATAGAATATTCAGATAAACTTCTAATTTTCACGAGTAATATATATCAGTTATAAACATACTACGAAATATGAGAATTATCGAAATCCTCAACAATAATGGAATTTTTATGTCGCCAGATTTCTTTACTTGGCTATTTAAAACTGTTCGAATAATTGATTCTATTGCTACTTTGCCACATTTACTTTTTACATCACTTGGAAGTAAATGTAATAAGAGATCTAAAATTAATGTGGTAGTCAATTTAAAGTTAACTGATTCCTTAATAGAGATAGGTGTTTCATACCTCATTAGATGGTTGATATTTTCATCCTAGCAATACACTTTGTTCAAATTCACTCTTTTTCGAGAACCTGCATACAGGGAACCAAAAACTAAACCACGCAGAACAGAAAAAATTAAGTATGTAACTTATCTGGATAAAAATTAACTGATTATTAATGTACCACCTATAAATGTATTAATATTAAGATTTACACAGTTGAACTGAAAACCCAATCCTATTAAACCTATAATTGTCTAAAATTTGAGGTTGAACTTCAACGTCTATTTTACTTAATATACGTCTATTTTACTTAATATTATACTTCCATTGCACAAGTCCTATAATTAAAAAAAATCTTTAAATTCAAGTATCACATGAATTAGACCTTTACGGTTTCGCTCGGATCTTCCAGAAAATTTCCTTAAAAAACAATTCATTTGCTTCCTTAATGATAAAGCCAGCTTCTTTTATGTTCCTCACCGTATGTCGAGTTGTATGATCCCCAAGCAGGGAAAACAAAATCGGATCAATTAATTCCTCAAATCGAGCAATAATGGAGTGGGCACTGCACATGTGCTCTAGCGCTATCATCTCACCGGATGGCTTCAGAACACGTCTCATTTCAGTAAGAGCTTTCACTGGATCAGAGATTGTGCAGAGCACAAAAGTCGTAACCACATAATCGAAGCTGTGATCCGAAAATCCAAGGCTTTCGGCGTCCATAAGAATAAAAGTGACATTTTTCATATTCTTTGCGTTCTCTCTAGCTTTTCCAAGCATTCCTTTGCTATTATCGATTCCTGTTATCGAACAACATGGAGGATAGTAGTTCATATTTCTTCCAGTTCCCACTCCGACTTCCAGAATTTTTCCGTTTAGGCGTGAAAGTGCTTCTCTTCTCCATTTTTTGAAAATAAGAAGCTCGAGCGGCAAATCTATTAGCTCATATATGGGTGCAATTCTGTCGTACTTAGGGGCTACTGACACTATAGTCAACTCAACAATAATAGATGCTGGATTATTATTTGGATAATTTATTTAAAAATTCATTAAAGCTTGTTACACAATTAGTTGGGCAACAAATAATTATTTGGAATGAAATAGATATAGGTGATTATAAAAATAATTAAGTATTGTGTAAAAATATCTTAAATTATTTAGCTGTGGATCCTTATTGATATTATATTGTCTTTTTGGTTCTCACTTTGTGAGATTAGCTAGAAAACATTTGAAAGAGCAATTGAAATAAATCCTCATATTCATTTATACTTTAGTAAAATCGTGAATGTATTTGTTCTCTCATCAACAAAAAGGACCATTCAATCTTTAATTTAAAAACAGCCATCTATCTTGACTCATACTATAAAAGAAGCCGAAAAAACAGATTATGACTTTAAAGAACTGGAACCAACGAATAGTTTCAGGAACTTATTAAGTAAAAATGAAGATTTAGTTGAATTATTTATTCTAAGCTGTGCGAAATTCTATAAATCACGGAGAAAACAGAAATACACTGAAAAAATTTTCACTTATTGCTTTTCTTTTGTATTCTTCATTCTTCACTTCTAAGTTTAAGTGCAATGAGGGAATTTAAATACTTGACCAGAAATGCATTTTCCTCTTGATAAAATATGAGTTTACTACGAAGACTGTAGTAACGTAAGATATAAATTATACCTAAAAACCGTTCATAATAAACACGAAAATATTAGGACAATACTCACTTAAAATATAACATCAGAATATTATGATGCAACAATAAAAAAGTAGTAAAAAATATCATATTATAATAAGGTATATATTAAGAAACAAGAGTATTAACTCTAAAAAGTTTCAAGGGAACGAATTTATTCAGAAACTATAAAAAATATTCAAAGCAGGAAAAGTTTTTGTAAATACCATCCAAAAAGTGAATATAAAGATGTTGAATACATCTTTTAGGTATAATCAATATCTTCTGATGATATTGAAGACAAAAAGAGTATTTTGAGAATAATGGAAGCTACCTTTAAAATCAATGAAAAATAAACAGAAAAAAAATAGGATCAAATAAATGAATTGGCGAGAAAAATAGGGACAGTATTCGCGTAAAAAAATAGAGATAAATAGGAATTTTCGTTATATAATTAAAAACAGTATCAATCTGAAATAATTCTTATTTTTGGGATTTTGAACCTTAGATAGGGAGTTGAAGATTCGAGAGAAATAGCAGAAGATTTTGCAGTATGAGATCAAAAATTAAGAACTTCTTATAATTATATTTTGCTTAATCAGATAAAGTGATTATGTCAACTACATTGCGTAATTCAGAAGATAAAGGCAATAAACTAGCTGCGTTGATATCATAAGTGTATTTATTTTCACTGTCATGATCAATAACTTCATCGCATCCAATAACTTTTTTTAATTTGTTCTGATTTATAGAACTAATTTTGTAACTGAAGATGATACTACTCATACTGACAAACTGGATCCCCCCTTCATTACTTAATTGATGTTATTCCAAAATATCCTTAACGCCATCGACATATCCGTTTTCATTAAGTTTTCAACAATCACAGAAAACTCGGGAGAAAGGAAAAAACTCGAGCGATCCTTTCAAATCCTTCTATGTTTCCCATGGTTTACCTCAATTCGGTATACAGTAAAGAAATTTTAGTAATAAACTTTAATTCTGGTAATGAACTATGATCAGGAAAACATCAAAAACATAATGCTAGACAGTAAAAACATTACAGAGAGATATTAAATCAAAAATAAAAATACAAACTAACAGAAAGACCTATATAAAAATAATATATCAAGTCTTACAAAAAATCGCCTGAAAATAATGATATCATTTTAGTAATGGAATCTCCATATGTTATTAATTTTTTATAGAAGTTGTCCCCATTTAATAGTATTATGTAGAGTATTTCATGTATAGAGTATTTCAAGAAAATCCCTTAATTTCGTCATATTCTTATAAATAGTATGTAATATGACTCATGAAAATCAGAGATCTATCGAAGCTCTCTGTAAATGAAGATTCGAAACTGTGTTGCACAATAATGGGTGCAATGAAAAATATGGATTGAAGAAATTCATCCGAAAATATACGATAAACGATAGAGAGGGGAAATAAACCAAATAGTTTAAATAATTACAAAGAGTATTTCACCCAAAAAATGAAGATAATTCTGAAAATTAATGAAACTGAGCTTCGGGAAAATAAACATGAAACTTATTATTTGGGTCTACCCCACCTATAGATTATCAGTATCATTGGGGATGTAAGAAGCAAAACTATGAAAAGAGTGAACAGAAAAATTTAATGCTTTAGGAAAAAATTATCCGGGTCAATTAAAAAAATTGAAAAACTAGAGGATAAATGAACTCGCCTAAATTTAAAATTCACAGTTCTTCTAAAATATATGGTACCTCTGTAATCGGGAAAGACACGGTAATACTGGAAAATGTGATTCTTGGATACCCAGAACACAAGATCCTTATGGAAATCTTGAAACAGAATATCGAAATTGAAGATTTTGATTTCCCGGGCTGTACCATAGGCCAGAATTCGATTATAAGGATCGGCTCAACGATATTTTCTAATGTAAACACTGGGAAAAACTTAAAAACTGGACATAATGTGATGATTCGAGAAAACACTGAAATAGGAAATGATGTCCTTATTGGAACCAATGTCATTATAGACGGCCATGTAAATATCGGAAACAATGTCAACATTCAGGGCAATGTATATATTCCTACCAATGTTGTTATCGAAGACAGTGTGTTTATAGGTCCCTGTGCTGTTCTCGTCAATGATAAATATCCCATCCGAAAAAAATACGAGTTAAAAGGTCCTGTTTTGAGAAAAGGTGCTTCGATAGGTGCAAATGCAACCCTACTTCCAGATGTTGAAATTGGAGAAGGAGCAATGGTTGCCGGAGGAGCACTTGTAACAAAAAGCGTACCTTCCTGGAAACTTGCTATTGGCGCGCCCGCCAGAATACGAGAACTTCCGAAGGATTTATGTGAATTGAATGAAATATAACTGTTTAATAATTAAACTTAAGTAAGCGCAAATTATAGTAACATTAAAAAGGTCCAAAAATGATCCCGATTGCTAAACCTCTGCTGGGTAAAGAAGAGATTGACGCAGTAAAAGAAGTCATGAATTCAGGCATGATTGCACAGGG
>PMJC01000176.1:1082-6500 GCA_003157235.1 Methanosarcina sp. | reverse complement strand
TTATTCAGCAACTAAAAAGAATATTCAAAGCAGGAAAAGTTTTTGTCACTACTGTTAAAAAAGTGATTCAAAAAAGATTGTGTACAGCTTTTTGTTAGAATCTCTATCAGTTGATGAATTTAAACTAAAAGGAATATTTTTAGGATAGAGAAAACTATCTTTAATGTGATATATGATCTTTGAAAAGTAATTTTATTTAGGGATAAAACACTCTGTAAATCTCCGATATTTTTTGCAAGTGTTATGCAAAGCTAAAAAGTAACTAGAAAATCAAAATAATCCCTTAAGTAAATATGAAAATAATCCTTAAAAAGTGAGCTGAAAATGACTTTAAACTTGTTTTATGACCTAACATTATTTTTGAGATTTCATTCTGTATGGCCAAGTAATCTATATATATATACTTTCAAAAAGTCTGTTATGACAAAGGCGGTTAGAGCATATCCCCATACAAAAAGTGCTAGACTCCAGCCCATTGCCGGGAGCAAAAATCCATAAACTGTAATAAGGGTAGCAATCATTTGCGTAACTATGATAGCTATGAATAAGATTTTTGCTGGTTTAATGGACCAAAAGTGACCTTTTGTTCTTGCTACAAACATTGTTAAGTGGCCTGCTACTGAAAGCTTCAGATATATAAAAGACTGAAGTACTTCATGAGTTAGATGAAATATGTCTAGACCTATGTAAAGGATTCCAAATGATGTAGCCACTCCCAAAATTCCAAGTATAGTAGCCATGCTTAATAATGTTCGCATATCCCATTTTTCTGGCAAATCAGAATATTTGACATTATCATAAGCAATAGTCATGATTGGTGCATCATTAAGAAGTGCTAACAGAACTATCATCAGGGAAGTAACAGGATAAAAATTGAAAACGAGAATAGAAAGAGTTATGAAAAGTAATACGCGAATTGTTTCATCAATACGATAAAGGGCATAATTGTTCATGCGCTGGAATATTTTACGACTTTCCTTAACTGCATTAATGATAGTAGATAGCCCTGATTCCGTAAATACTATGTCTGCAGCGGATTTAGCTGCATCTGTAGAACCGGCAACAGCAATCCCGACATCGGCTTTTTTCAGGGCAGGTGCATCATTGACCCCATCTCCAGTCATACCTATAATATGACCTTTGTGTTGCAGTAGTTCCACGATACGATACTTATGTTCCGGGAATAACTGAGCAAAACCATTTGCGGTTTCGACAATTTCCTCTGCTTCTCTATCAGACAAGTTCATAAACGATGTAGCAAGCATAATATCTGGATTTAGGTTTACTTGTCTCGAAATTTCCTTGGCAATAGCTAGATGGTCACCAGTAATCATTTTTACATCAATGCCCATAGATTGTGCTGTTTTAATTGTTTCTGCCGAATCCTCACGAGGTGGATCGTAGAGAGCCAGCAGGCCTGCAAAACGCCATTTTCCCTGAGCGTCGGTTCTTGCAACTCCTAAGGCTCTATACCCTTTGACAGCAAATTTATTGATGTATTCATCAAGCTTGGTCTTAGAAATCTGAGTGCTATCTACAAGAGATGAAATAACTTGAGGCGCTCCTTTTGTTACTGTAAACTTGTTACCAGCTGCATCCACTACTGTGGCTTCTGTCATTTTTGAAACTGGGTCAAATGGTTTAAATGCAATTACTTTGTAACTGGCGAATAACTCAAAAAAATCTTGGATAGTTTTGGCTTTGGCAATAACTGCATTATCAATAGGATCTTTATCCTCCTCTCTAGATGCGAGGCTGGCAAACAGAAGCACATCCTTCTCTGAAAAATCATCAAATTGGCTTATTTCAGCAACATCTAGTTTATTTTGAGTGATTGTCCCAGTCTTATCTGAACATAGAATATCCATTCCAGCCATTTCCTCAACAGCAGCAAGTTTACTAACTATAGCTCCTTCTTTGGCCAGGGATATTGCCCCTACTGCCATGCTTACTGAAAGAACTGCAGGTAAAGCCGCAGGTATTGCTGCTACAAGCAATACGAGAGCGAACTGGAAAAACTCCAGTAAACTTTCATGACGAAAAAATACTACAATAAATACAAGAGTTATGAGCATAAGAGCAAAAGCTATCAGATAATCGCCGATTTTGATGACAGCTTTCTGAAAATGACTCTGGGTTTTGGCGTCTTCTACAAGTTGGGCAGTTTTTCCAAAAAAGGTGTTCATTCCGGTGCCAACTACAAGTGCATCCATTTCACCCTGCCGAATAACGGAACCGGAGTAACCAACATCCAGAATATGTTTTTCAACAGGGAGAGATTCCCCAGTTAAAGCAGACTCATCTACCAGCAGGTAATCTCCACTAACGAGTTTAACATCCGCAGGGAAAATATCCCCCAGACGGAGACGAATTATATCTCCGGGTACTATTTCACGAGCTTGGACTTCAAGCCATTTGTTATCCCGAAGTACCCGTGCTTTCAAAGCCAATTTCTGTTTCAATAATTCAATAGCATTATCAGCTTTGTATTCTTGCCAAAAACTTACTGTGACATTTAACATCAGTAGCACAAGGATAATTGTGAAATCTTCCCACCGATGAAGGATTCCTGATAACACTGCCGCGATCTCAATCATCCATGGAATTGGTCCCCAAAAATAGCTTAAGAATTTGATAATAGGGCTGATTTTCTTTTCAATGATTTCATTAGACCCATATCTTTGAAGTCGTTTTTTTGCTTCTGAATCAGTAAGCCCTCTTTCATTCGACGAGAGTTTTTGAAATAGTTCAGATAAAGAAAATTCTTTTACTTCTTCTGTGCTCGTCGAGTTTTGAATAAAGAAAATACTGATAGAATGTCCCCCTTTCCTTTTTCAATAAAGTAAATACATTATTTTATTTATCTGTGGCTTTAAAAACCAAAAAATATCACTAAGTTCATTTTGGAAATGAAACCAACCAAATAACAGAGGCATATTCATACTTGCATAAGTTATTTATTCAATGTTGGTAAATTTCTTTTTGAAAGGTGATGAAATCCGCCTAGACTCTTAAGTCTAAATCGCTTATGATAATTACTTCTACACGATCATCGAGGCTTTTGACTGTACACATTTCTATTAGTAGGCATAGGCGGTTTCATAGGCTCTATCTTGAGATATACTTTAAGTGGATGGATACCTAACAATTTTGTTAATTTTCCTGTTGGTACTTTGGTTGTAAACGTTAGTAGTAGTTTCCTTTTGGGTTTAATAATGTACCTTTCTGAATATCAAGGATTCTTTGGCGAAGAAACCAGAATATTTCTGCCAATTGGATTAATAGGTGGCTATACAACATTATCAACATTTAGTTATGAGTCATTTAGATTACTCGATGATTCAAAACTAACACTTATGGTCATAAATTTGATGGCGACAGTGTTATTTTCCATGTTTGCAGTATATTTAGGGAAAATTGTGGCTTTAAACGTTGGCACTCATCTATTGAGGGGAATTAGATGAAAAAGGAATCTCAGGCTATATTAGTAAGAATATTCATTGGAGAGTCTGGTGAATATATAGGCAAGTCAATGTATATACATATACTTGAGATGCTCAAAAATGAAGGAAAAGCAGAGGCAACTGTTTTTAGAGGCATTGCAGGTTTTGGAAAACACAGCCATTTTCATACAACATCGATATTGTAGTTATCCACTGACTTGTCAATACTTGCCGAAATAGTTGATCTCGAAGAAAAAATTGATACGATCAAACCAAAATTAGATGAAATAATTACCCAAGGATTGATCACAGAAAAAAAATTAAAATTGTATTTTATGACTACAACAAAGAGAAACGAAATATTCGTTACAATAGCCTTACGCAGTGAACTGGGAAATCAATAACATCAAACCTTCAATTGTCTAAGGAATGATTTATAAATATACTATACAAAGTACTTGATTTTACACTTCAAGTGCTTAAATTCTAATGGAATTGAGAATTAGATCCGCAGGAACGTTTGCGGGGGTCTATGTATTAAAACTTAGATAGTGTCTTAAAGTTCTATAATTCCTAATCGATTCTATCCCCCCTTCTTTGCTACAAAAAATAGGATTTTATCTTTTTATGAATGAACGGATTTTAGAACAAAAACCATGCATAGAATTGTTTATCTTCAATGTCGTGAAACAATGATGGATGCTGGTTTATTTCCTACTCGCTCTGTTGCTTAAATATACGGCGGGGTTCCACTTAGAGTTATAATACGACCCCTGCTCCCAATAGTCATTCAGATGCTTCTGGTGCTTCAAATGATGGTGGTGATGAGGCAAGTAACTACCATAGCAAGAGCTTACTCCGTAGCTGTCACTAATACTACAAAAAACAACGTGACGCAAAGTTTAGGGAAAAGTAGTCAATACTCTCAATTATGGATTGAGAAGAACACACACAAATTAATCAAAAGGTTGTCAGAATATACTTCTTGAAAATAGTATATTTCAATGAAAATTAAATATATATCAATTACTTTGTATAAATTACTCTGAAACCTAATATACTATTATAATTTGCTCGAGGAATCCAAAATGGAAGAATCAACCAAAGAATCGAAGATCGTAGAACTGACTGAAACCCTTAAAAAAATGGCTCTGACCCTTGGAGCCTTCAAAGTAGGCATTGCAACGACCGAAACTCTTGAAGGTGGCCCTCCATCAGCCGATCTAACATATGTGCTGCCTGAGGCAAAATCGGCAGTTGTCTTTGCACTGGCTTTTGACCAGAGCCTTATAGGCCCTTATTTTAGAAAAGTGGATCATGAATCCCTTGAAACTAATAAGGTACGAACCACTATCCTTGCCAATGGGATAGCCTTGAGATGGCAGATTTCTTAAAGCAGTCTGGATACAAAGCTATCCCTCAATCTGCAAATTTCGTTTACCGAAGGGATACAGAAAATTGGCTGCTGGATATGCATCCTCCAATTTCCCATAGGTATCTGGCAGTACGCTCCGGTATCGGGCATTTTGGATATTCAGGAAATATTATTACAAAGGAATATGGATCTGCGATTGTCTTGGCATCAGTCGTTACGGATGCGGAACTTATCCCAACAGACTCCTTGCTAGAAGAAGAAAACTATTGTGACGAATGCAAGCTCTGCCTTTCAGTATGTTCCTCTGGATATGTAGATCCACTTGAGAAAGTCACTGTAACCCTTGGAGGTAAGGAATTTAGCTATGGGAAGAGAAGAAGCAATAGTCGTTGCTTCCTTGTATGTGGTGGACTTACAGGCTTAAATCCCTCAGGAAAATGGTCCACCTGGTCTCCAGCGCGCTTTAAAATCCCCGAAAAAGATGAAGATTTCATTGCTGCAATACCTACTGCCACACAAGCATATCTCAGCAGACCGAAGTTCAAAGGTGGATTTTATATATGTCTAATTCCAGGGTCTCGGATGGAATACACCTGTTCC
>PMJC01000176.1:0-1073 GCA_003157235.1 Methanosarcina sp. | reverse complement strand
TGTATGAATCCATTCCAGAGGAATACCAGGTCTAAAAATAGGGGGAATTATTTCCCATAAAACAAAATTTGGATTTTCCTTTTTAAGGATAATCCAAATTTTTAAGGTTAAATCCTTTAGTACTTATGCGGTTGAACTGAAAATCAATGCCATTGGACTTTTAAATATCTAAACTATAAATATAGTTCACAGTTTTTATTATGCTTGATTTTGTACCACGAGTGCATAAGTTCACTCGATAATCAAATTGGATCTGATGCAACTGTGCATTAGATTTAACTATATATATTCATGCAAACCACTGGAAAAGAGCATATAACAGTGATTAGTGAGCCGCCAGACCGTTGGATCCAGTGGGTGCGCGATCTGCAGCTACTGGTCTGAGACTACCATCCTGATTAACTCGGAAAACAGCAATAGTTCTATCTCCTGAGTTTAAGCTATAAAGAAACTTACTGTTCTAGCTTAATGCTAGGTCAATATTTCCAGTTCCAGGTGTGCCTGCTGTCTTCTTGAGAAGGAATAACATCCCTTTCTTATTGATGACGTAACTGGATATAGTGCCATCGTGAGCATTGTTTGCATAAGCGAATTTTCCATTATTAGTTACTACAACTTAAATATATCCTCTTTTATTAAATGCAAATCAAACGGTGTTGGACCATTAGAAGCATGTGTAATGGGGCCATTCGCAATTCCATTGCTATCCACTTTATATGTATCAATTATGTTGTGNNGCTCTGCTGAAGTATTACTCAATGGTCTGATCTAATCAGGAATCATTGAAAGTTTTCCATGGCTTAAATGAAAACCCATAATATTACCATTTCCACCAGTTCCACCTGTGTTCACCACATACACTAGGCTATCTTTAGACGTAAGACTTATTGGCATGATACCACCTGAGTTAATCTTATTAGTAAGTCTTAGATCATTAGATTTAACTTGAAATACAGAAATTTCATTACTTTCTACATCCACTGCCAATAAATTTTTGCCATAATCAACTGCTCGTTTTCATATTTTAAAGCATTGATTAATGGCTACACTGCTTATTTAGGCTTGATATTTTC
>PMJC01000286.1 GCA_003157235.1 Methanosarcina sp. | reverse complement strand
ACGAAAACGGGTTGTTCTTCTATAACATGTTGCATGAAAACGGGTTGTTCTTCTACAACAGGTTGCACGATAACGGGTTGTTCTGCTACAAAGTAAGCGCTTACTGCCGTAGCTGTCACTGATGCTACAAAAAAAACTACCATTAAGATACCCAGTATCTTTTTTGTTCTGTTAAATATTTGTTTTCTCAGTAAATACTCACATACGATTTATTTTTAGAACTATATGATATTGTAAATTTTTTTTCTCTATATACTATTATATATATTAAGATGTAATTTCAAATTAACTATATGGAAATAGTTTTTGGATAGAATTTGCTTCCCAATAAAATGTTTTAAACTCTGACAATATTTTAATATTAAATATGATTTTATTATGTCAGGAGATTTCTACAAATTTAACATTGAGCTTCGCCCTAAAAAAGCAATAAATATTAACCTTAGATTAAATTCTAATTTTGAAAGGCCTGATAAAAGCTATTATCAACACCCTGTGGCTAAAATAAATTTTGTTAAAAGTAGGACAATAATGCAAAAAGTTGTAATCAAAAATTGACATTCAGAATATACATAGGTTTTGTTACAAAAATTGTGTGTATGTGAGCTAATCACGAATACAATTGAATTCATTATTCGCAATCTAAATACAGAAAAAAAAGAAGAAGATAGTACTTTATATATTTTTAACTATACATAAAGAATAGGATATGTTCCCCGTGATATATCCACAGGGAAAAAATAGAAAAAAAGTAATAAATATATAATTAAATAAATTTTCATATACGGATATATGTATATATATATATATATATATATATTAATTCTTACAATTAGATGTGAGCACAAAATAACTATATTTAGATCTATCTTTGAATAATAATTTATTTTGTAGATTATAATTTTATTTGTATAGGATTCCCAAATTTAAGTCTCTCAACTATTTTCGTTCCAAAAACTACATAAAAAAGAATGCTGAACGAATAGTTTAAAAAAAATTAGCTCGTTAAAATTTATCAATTGGGTCTCGATAATGAGAGCTATTGAGGTTGTTTTACCTAGCTTTAATAATTAAAAATACTGTTTTCCTGGATTAAGCTTTGAATATGAACAGCCTTATTATGCATATGTTTTATCACAAAAAAGCTGTGCATAAGCAAAAACGATTAATCCTGTTTTTTGTAGCGAAGACAAAGGGTACAGAGCCATTCAAAATTTACAGAACTTTTGGTACACTGCCGTTACATTTTGATTTAAGCGATATTCAAAACCATCTCCTGTTTTCCAAGGGCAGCCGTCCGAATAGCTTGCTATTCTACGATACTCTCCAGTCTCTTTATTACAGAAATTACGGCTTCAAGACCAACTTTCATAGTTAATAAGAATCTCTTCACGTGTAAGCATAATAACGAAACGAAATCGGAATCAATTTATATGCAATTTTTTTGAAATAAAGGCATTGAAAAAATAATACTTTCTCAACAGTACTTATTATGCATAGGTTTTATAGCGAAATATAAGCAGCATCTTCTCAGTTTTGGCTCCCATTTGGGGTAAATATGGGTTCAAAACTCGTAAATTACAGGTTTTTGGTTTTCAAACTTTGCATATATAACGAGTATTATTGATATCATCGCAGTACTCGATCCTAGTACTCAGTGCTCGTTTTTAGTACATTTAAAGAGGGGTATAGAACTCCCCTGAGAAATGTATTTCAAAGTATGATATCATGTATCAGCCTCATGTAACTCAGTTCACTATCCCTCCTGTATTTGCGGAATGGACTGAATGCTGGTATTTGGCAAGGTAACCTGTGACTTCCTTTTTAGGTGGCACAAGAACAGCTTTCCGGTTCTTAAGCTCTTCTTTGGAAACCTTCAGGTTCAGGATCCTTTCAGGAATATTGATCTCTATCAGATCTCCATTTTTTACCAGGGCAATTGGTCCTTCTTCGCTAGCTTCTGGGGAGACATGTCCGATACAGGGGCCCCGGGTTCCTCCAGAGAAACGTCCATCAGTTATAAGCGCCACAGACCCTAGCAGATCCATACCTCCAATTGCAGATGTGGCTGCAAGCATTTCCCGCATTCCAGGACCACCTTTCGGGCCTTCGTAACGGATGACTAGAATATCCCCGGGCTTCACATCGCCTGCAAGAATACTTTTCATAGCTTCTTCCTCACAGTTATAAACTTTGGCAGGTCCTGAGTGAATATGCATTCTTGGGTCAACTGCTGTCTGCTTAACAACCGAGCCATCAGGTGCAAGACTGCCTTTAAGGATTGCAATTCCCCCCTGAGGATGAATAGGTTTATCTAGCGTTGCAATTATCTCTTTATTAAGCACTGGGTTAACAATCACTAGTTCATTAATATTTTTCCCTATGGTTTTGCCATTAACCGTAAGCTGGTCTATATGAAGTTTAGAGAAAAGTCTTTGCATAACTGCCTGAACCCCGCCCGCTCTATCAAAATGCAACAAGAAATTAGAGCCCCCAGGACGAAGAGAGATCAGATTTGGGATTGTTTGACTCAGTTCGTCAAATTTCTCTAGAGAGAGTTTTAGCCCAAATTCATGGGCAATAGCAGGGAGGTGCAGAGTAGTATTCGTGCTTCCTCCGATTGCCATATCTACCATTATGGCATTTTCGAATGATTTAAAAGTAACAATTTTTTTGGGAGTCAGGTTCTCTAGAACCATTTCCACTATACGTTCCCCAGTTTCCTTTGCAATTCTTGTCTTTTTTGCATCCACGGCATGAGCAGTTGCACAGCCTGGAAGGCTCATACCGAGAGCTTCAGTCATGCAAGCCATGGTATTAGCAGTAAACATCCCTGCACAAGATCCTGCACCAGTGCAGGAAAGATTTTCGAGCCACTTAAGGTCTGTATCGGATAGTTTTCCTACTCTGTGAGCCCCAACTCCTTCGGAGACTGAGATCAGATCCGTGTATTTGTCATTGACATAACCTGGGAGCATCGGTCCTCCCGTTACAACAATTGAAGGGATATCAAGTCTACCTGCTGCCATAAGGTGCCCTGGCACAATCTTATCGCAGGTAGGAATTAGGACCATACCGTCAAATTGGTGGGCTTTAACCATCAGTTCGATTGTGTATTCGATAACTTCTCTGCTAGGGAGGGAATATTTCATACCCTCGTGACCCATCGCTATTCCGTCACAAATACCTATAGTGTGGAATTCAAAGGGAACTCCACCAGAGTTCCTGATCCCAGCTTTGACAGCTTCAGCAAGTCTATTCAGGTGAATATGGCCAGGGATTATCTCATTCCACGAATTGACGACTGCGATGAACGGCTTCTTCATCTCGGCATCTGTGATACCAGTCGCTTTCAGAAGTGAGCGGTGGGGAGCGCGTTCCGGCCCCTCTTTGATGATGGAGCTTTTCATTGTAAATCTCCTTAGGATTTCATAGTTAGAATTCCAAGTTTAATTATAGTATAGATGTGAGAAGACTTAATAGTATAAAACAGATTGGGGAATAAAAGACCGTGAAGATAGTAGTAGAATGTACTAAAACATTCTATTGAAGGTGAAGATTGGACAAAGAATCCTTGATAAACAAAAAATTTTTCCCGTTTTTTATTTCTTATTCAGGTTTGAAAAAAACAAAGGGATTTCATCCAAATTTATTGAACTACGCATAATATTTAGAAAATAAGACCCGCTATATCTAACACGCTTTCTGCAGTTGTACAAAAGAATGCCATCCATTAAACGGTGACAAAAATTAATTAAATACCATCAATTTTGAATGATTTTGATTCGTCTATACAACTTAACATCAAAGAAAATATCTGATAAATTGCATTATTCATCTCAAGTATAAAAACCTTTTTTCAAGAAGTTTGTGTAAATTTGTGGCTAGGTCAATGTATGAACGAAATTTTCTAAGCCTTATTCGAAAAACTCTTGATTGTTGAATCATTTGATTGTTGAATCATTTTATTCAGTGCAAGTTGTGCAATGACTTTTGAATTAATCTTATATGTTTTGTTATGCTTCAATGCCTTCAGATCTCGTGAATTTCCAGCTATAACAGATACCTGCTTTATCACTGAACCATAAATTAAAATCCAAAAGTCACTTTTTATAGGTTATAATAGCCTGATTTGTTTTATTCAAGTATTTAAAAATGTACTTATAAACTTTCATGTATCTAATTTACTATTTCCAATCTCTCTTTTTTTTGTTAAGTATGAATCTAAAAGACCTTCCTTAAATATAGATTAAAAAAATAAAAAATGGCTGCAGTTAAATATATGTTCCATCAAAAATAAAATATAGTCGTTCATGCAAAAACAGACAATCTATGGAATCGATATCTCCAAAGGATCTCCTCGGGGTAGGGAGCTTCCCAGATACGCACTTGCTATTCTCAAAGACGGTAAGGTTTCTCATCAAATAATGCTCAGCCGCCAGAAAATATTTAACATGATCCAGAGAGATAAGCCAGAGATAATAGCTGTTGACAACATTTTTGAGCTTGCTGCAGACAGAAGCGAGCTTATTTCTCTCATGGAACGACTGCCTGAAAGCATTAAACTTGTTCAGGTAACAGGTGGGCTACACCCAGAATCGCTTGTTAGGATTGCGCGGGAACACGGGCTTTCTTTTGATCCTAAAAATCCTAATGATGAGGCTGAAGCATGTGCTCGCCTTGCAGACCTTGGAGTTGGATATGAGTTATCTCTATTTGAAGATATCACAAAAATCAAGGTGAGCAGAGCACGTTCACTTGGAAGAGGGGGCTGGAGTCAAAATCGGTACCGTAGGAAAGTACATGGAGCTGTACTGCAATGGAGTAGAGAGATTGAAAATGTTCTGAGAGACCTCTCGCGGGAAAAAGGTATCATATTCGAAGCTCTAAATGTAAAAGGGTTCGGAGGTTATGTCAGGTCTGAGTTTACTGTGTATGCAAAACGCGGAGAGATACCAATACATTCTATGGCAAGTAATGATGCGCAAGTAATTGTAAAAAGCGTAGAGCGAGATCAAATTCGCTATGTACTCCTTAAACAGAAGAAACTGAGGCGTAGATTCACAATCGTGGGAATCGATCCAGGAACAACTGTGGGCATAGCCGTTCTGTCTTTCGATGGAGACCTTCTCTATTTAAAAAGTTTCAGGGGAATAGCTCCTGATAAAGTTGTCAAACTCATTGCTGAATACGGAAAACCTGCATTGATTGCCAGCGACGTTACTCCAATGCCAGTCTCGGTTGAAAAAATTAGACGAAGCTTCAATGCAGTTCCTGCGAGCCCAGGAATTGAGATTTCTGCTGAGGAAAAAATTGCGCTTGGAAAGACTTTCGGTTACTCAAATGATCATGAAAGAGATGCATTGACTGCCGCTCTTCTCACCTACCGAAGTTACAAGAATATTTTTACTCGGATTGAAAAAAAAGCACCAGTAGATTCAGATCTTGAGCTTCTAAAGCTCTACGTAATTCGGGGAGATTCGATAGAAGATGCAATTGAAAAAATCAGAGCACCAGGAGCTCTTGTAAATACAAGGGTTCAGGAGATT
>PMJC01000272.1 GCA_003157235.1 Methanosarcina sp. | reverse complement strand
TTGGTAGAGGATGCATTACTATAGCTTTACTACCTTGTAAAAGTTTAGAGTTTATAAGATAAGCTCCCTTAATTTTAGCATATTCAGCGGGGTCAGGAAATCTTTCTTTTTGAATACGAGTTACATAAAGCACATCCACATAATCTAAGACTTCATTAATATCTTCAGTTTCATTAACATAAATTCCCGAGTTACTCAAATCATGCAATACCTCTCGGGGCATGCGCAACTCCACAGGAGAAATAAAACTCATTTTCACTCCAAACATACCTAAAGCATAGGCTAATGAGTGAACAGTTCTACCATATTTAAGATCTCCAACTAGAGCCACATGGAGATCATCAATCTTACCTAAAATACGCTGCATGGTGTACAAATCTAGCAAAGTTTGAGTGGGATGTTGACCCGCTCCATCACCTGCATTTATTACAGGCACATCTACTTCATCTGCAACAAAACGAGCGGTTCCTTCCATATTATGCCTTATTACTAATGCATCAGTGTATTCTCCAACAATACGGACAGTATCGGTAAGATTTTCACCCTTTGTAGCAGAGCTCACTCCTGCCTCTGCAAAACCAATAACTCCACCTCCAAGTCGCTGCATGGCAGCTTCAAATGATAATCGTGTGCGAGTTGATGGCTCATAAAATAAATTACCTAAAAGTTTTCCTTCCAAAACTTGACATATTTCCATTGATCTGGCAATGGGCTCCATTTTCTCAGCTAATTTTAATATTTCCAGTATGTCTTTTTTACTGAAATCTCGTATGGATATGATATCTTTTTGAGTAAATGTCATAAGTTTACACCCATAATTGGATTATTTCTATATTTTAAATATTTATTAGGAGACTTGTGATTAAATCTTTGTTATGAATTATGACTTTCATTCAAGTTAAAATAATTAATATATTTTAATAACTAATTTTTTTATAGAAAACGAGCAAAAGTAAGATAACCGGTATGACCCACCATTCTAGTTTTAGGCCGTGTTCCTTTAGCTTTAACTTCAATCTCTCTTAAAATGCATTCAACACTTTTTAAATTAGAGAATCCAAATTTTTTAAGTACTTTGTGAAGAGTAAACACTTGTTCAATATAA
The DNA here is from genome assembly GCA_003157235.1 of Methanosarcina sp. Lineage (GTDB taxonomy): Archaea > Halobacteriota > Methanosarcinia > Methanosarcinales > Methanosarcinaceae > Methanosarcina. Next base: position 2,658 of record PMJC01000272.1, on the reverse strand, counting down.
GGATTATATGCTGCTAAATATCCGGCAATTTTGAGAGATTTTGCAGCACTTTCCACCACATCCCATGGTTTAGGAAGATCTAAAAAAATCAGATCTACCTCAGATTCATCAATTCCATCGTTTATATCTTTACATTTTACTTCCACATTTTCTTGGCCAAATTCCGATATATTTTTTCTCGCGATCTCTGCGAAATCTTCTCGCAGTTCGTAGGAATAAACACCACCAGTGGAGCCCACAATATTAGCGAAATATAGTGCCGTAGCTCCAGATCCTGTACCAGCCTCTACTACTCTCTGCCCGCAGCCCAGACTAGTGTTTGCAACTATGATTCCAATATCTTTTGGTAGAATGATGGAACATTTTCTCTCCATAAGTTCTATATAGTCGTTAAGATTGGGTTTTATGACTGTGAATTCATAGCCCATATGAGTTTTAATTATCTGACCATTACTACTAGTTTGTATATCCTCTTTTTTTATATACCCCAAATTAGTATGTAAATCCTCTTCACGAGTCAAATATTTTTTTCCTTTTTTATCAATTAGAATTCGCATTTTTAATTACATCCTTTGAGTTTTTTTAGGATTTTTCATCTTCATATATAAAATTTAATTCGAGTTTTGGGGTTGTTTTTAAATTTTTAAAACTTGTATCAACTACTTCCTTAATTTTATCCGCTATTTTATCTCCTATACCATCAATTTTTTTTAAATCGTTTTTAGATGCATTAATTACATTTTTAACTGTTGCAAATTCCTCTAAAAGTTTACGAGCAGTGACTGGCCCTACATTAGGTAAGGATTCTACGATGTATAGTTGTTGTTCCCATTGACTAAGGGGCTTTTTCTCGGCACGTAACTGTATTTCCCTAGAATTATCTTCTTGTTCCCGTAAGGCCAAACGATAGAGCATGGCGCCAGTATCTTCTGGAGAGCGCGTGGGAATTATGGGAATACCAAAATCTACGGCTAAGCTGGCTAAGGCTCCTCGAATAGCATTTGGATGCAGGCCGCAAGCATAGAGGTTTTCTCCTTCCAGGATGATCACAGGATTTTGAAAGTTCTCCACAAGTTCCTTAGCTTGTTTATACAATCTTTTATCTATCACAGACTTTACAAAGTCCTGAGTACTTTTTCGCTCCACCGCCACTTCTTGACTTACTTGATAATCTGCTACAGAAAGGGTGGTAGTTTTAATTTCCACTTTAAGGTTGCTTAACTCTCTAGTGACTCCTGATTTTGCTTCCCGGTGATCTACGTATATCAGAGGTTTTAGTACTTGTTTTTTTGATTCTTCAGGTAGCTTCATCTGATTATGGTCTATGTTACTTAAAATTTCTCCTTGCGGACATCGTTTAGAGAGCTGATTTTTCATTTTCATTTCTTTGTGGATACTTGAGTAATAATAAGATTCGTCTCGAGTCCCTTTAGTTATTAAAACAATCATTTTACCTTTGTTTTTTCTACCAGTACGTCCTCGTCGCTGAATCATTCTAATCTCCGAGGGCACGGGTTCGTATAAAATAACTAAGTCCACTGAGGGAATGTCTATACCCNNGCTTGTCCAAAGAATTTTACTGCAGAAATATTATTCTCCATACAATTCTTATAGATCTCGTTAACCGTGTCCCGATACTGACTGAATACAATAACCTGACGGTCTCCTTTCAAATTTTTTTTCAGGATCTTTAAAAGTTTGTCCATTTTTGGGTGCTTCAAATCCTTTTTATAGGCTTCTTCGGTGAGATGAATAGCCATTTTAAAATCTTCATTCTCAACTAATCCTTGAACTGCTTTAGTCTTTTTTTGTTGAAGTTTTTGGAAATAATTATAAAGGTTTTTGATTCCTTGTGTTTCCAATAACTCTAAAGAATGCTGTAAACTGAAAACTGCACTTAAAACGGAAATAGCAACAAGACAATCTTGAGGAGGTTTATTGCTTTGTGAAATACGGTTTTGCACAAGACTGCGGGCTTTTAAGATATCTTTCTTAGAAACTTGGCTGATAGAACTGATGATTCTCAAACTTTTTAGTCCCTTAAGCCTAATTTTTAACACAGCTTCAAGGTTACTTTTTATCGCATTCTGTTCTTTTTTAAGATCTACCTGCATCCATTCTACTTCTATTGGTTTGAAGTAAGGTTTAACGTCTATATCATCCTCAGTCTTAACCATAACTTGTTTGATAAAAAGATTTTCACATACTGTATTAATTTTATCCTCATCACTACCTGGAGAAGCTGTTAAACCTAATATTATAGGATTTTTAGCCTCAGCAGCGTATCGTGATGCTAGAAATACATAGGCATAATTGCCCATTCCCCTATGGCACTCGTCAAATACTAAAAGAGAAACATTTTTCAAGTTATATCGACCGGCTATTAAATCGGATTCAATAGTTTGAGGAGTGGCTGAGATAATTTGAGCATTTTCCCATAATTCACTTCTTTTTTTTGGATTTATAGACCCAGTAAGCACCGATACANNTGCTGAACGGCCAGTGGCTTGCTAGGCGCTAAAATAAGTACTTTAGAGGAAGGTATATTTTTTATTCGCTCCGCAGCCACCAAAGCAGCTATAATGGTTTTTCCCAAGGCGGTGGGTGCCACGATCATGGTGTTACCCTTTTTAAGAACTTCCGCTGCCAGCACTTGCT
>PMJC01000079.1 GCA_003157235.1 Methanosarcina sp. | reverse complement strand
ACATATACCTTTGTTCCATCAGGGAAGACTATAACTCCTATAGGGAAGTTTCCTACAGGTACTGTGGTTGTAGTATTAGTGATGGTGTCAATTACAGAGACAGTATTATCAAAGGAGTTCGCCACATATACTTTTGTTCCAGTTGGGTTAACTGCAACACCAGCAGGATAATTCCCGACATTTATCGTGGCTGTAACAGTGTTGTTAGTTGTTGTGTCAATTATAGAGACAGTGTTGCTCCCATAGTTTGCAGTATATGCAAATGGCGCAGCGCCTGCTATACTTCTCAGCATTAAAATAATAGCTGCTGACAGTAAGGTTATCGAACAGAATTTACAGTTATTTATCATGTATTTTCCCCCTTTTCTATACCCTAAGTTATAATTTTTTTTGATTATGGGATTCATAACTTCAAAAAATAATTAAAGTTCACATATACAAGTAAATTAACTGTGTAAATTTTTTAGGCCAGAACGTTTTTTAAAAAAGAAGTGTGTTTCAAATTTATAATCATGATTGTATATTTTCAGACAATTTTACCCTCTAATATAGAAAACTGACAAGAAAGAATGCCTTTTATCCAGATTAGTATTTGCAACTACTGAAAAATAGAATAAAATTCGCATTTACCCCAGAATCAAGTTTCTCTTTAATTATTTGATCCAATATTTTCATCATTGATATATTTTGTTTTAAAGATGCTTTTTTAAGTTTACGCCAAGAATCTATGCTGCAACGCAAAGATTTAAATTATTTCGCATCGCTTAGCATGTATACATGTAGAAATATATATATTTATTAATGTTTGGATTAATTAAGTTTGTATAAAAGTTACAATTAAGACTAACAGATTTGGAATGTAAGATGTTTATCAGATTAGCTCTTTAATTAAGATATATCAGCTTCTTTTGGAATTTTGGTGTTGGGCTCCGGGTTCCTTTAAAGTCTTGGCGGGCCAAAGGAACCAAATATTAAAATACACAGATTTTGTATGAAAACTTGTGTATTATACTAAATCTTCCACCAAAATCACTGATATTTCTACCTAATTGTTCAGATAAAACATAGTTTTTATTAAAATATATGTTACTGTCAATAATCCATTTTCCAAACAAAGAATAAGCTATTGAAGAGCTCAAGTTAAAGTTTTCATTGGATTTAAGTGACAACTCAAAGCTAGCCAAAGTTGAAAAAATTAAACCGTTATCGATGAATAATAAATTCTATAAAATAAGAAAAGAAATTTTTGGTTCCGTTGCAAAAAATCTGACTTTTTCACAAAAACATTGAAAAACATCACAATTCGGGAAGTTAATCATTTTCATTAGGAAGAAAATGACACTTAAAGGTGAAAATTATAGTGTCAAACTGAATGAATATTATTTTTGCAACGGAACCGAAAATACTAATTCAAATGAAGGTTAGTTGCGAAACTTTTCCTAAAGTTTTCTTTCTCTCCTCTTTTTCCATAATTGCTATTATTCCGTTAATTATTTTTATACCTATATCAACCGATAACCTCTCGGTATCAACAATATGCCCTTTTTGAATTTCTTCTTTTTGATATTCTGTTTCATCTTTTGCCGCTCATTATTTGCTATAAGTTTCCACGTAATTGTTGCAATTTTCATTGCTGGAACAATAATTGTCTTTGAGCATCCAATTGATTTCTCTCTTCGGTTAAAAAGCCTTTTTAATTTGCTATTTTTCTTTATGGCTGTTGCATGGTAAATTGCTTTAAAATCTACATTCCTACCTTTGAGCCTCTTTTTGTGAATCTGCAGTGGTATAATTGATCCGCATATCGGTATACATTCGAAACAACTCCAAGCCATGAAGCAATATGATTCACTAAAGAAAAATTCTTGGAATTGCTTATCTTAGCAATTGGAGTTGCTGCGCTAATTTCTTAAAAACATAGAATCTACATTAAAATTTTCATCTCACTTTTATGTTTTCCATAGGCACCGTTAATAATTTTTCCCCTATAGTTTCTATTTCATCATCAAGATATTTTTATAAAATCCAGATATCTTCGCCAAAAATAGCTTTCAGCATCATTTAGATTGAAAATTTCAAGTGCGAGAAAAAAGTGAGCTTCATTTTGATATATGTTATTTTTTGTACAAATTTATGGCGAAGTCGAAAATAAGACCAAAATTTTTTATGGTCTTTTGTGAAAACTCTTTATGGCTGAATTGTGTTAGTTAAGCGTAGGTTGTTCAATGACGTCTGAATTCGTCTTATTTGTTTTTTGTGTTTAATGCGTTCATACCTCGCTCATTTCAACTATGACAGATAGATGCGTTATTAATGAATCTTAAATAAGATATCGTGCATTAGAACTATGGCAGACAGATGCTTTATTAATAAATCAGAAATAAGAACTAAAAAGTTACTTGTTGATTCACGTGCGAAAAATTCAAATTTTTCTGATGCGAACTAACTTTTAAAGGGGTCTTATTGATAAACCTATGATTTTCAAGAGTCATTTATAAATCACTTTATATGAATATGATGAAGTTTGGGGATTTTTCGAAATCCTCGAGGCTAATAAAAATGAAAAACTAGTTTGTTAATGTCTAAACCACAAGACTTGTTTACGATTTCTGCCTATTTAAATCACCAATTTATCGGGCTGTGAAATTGTCTAAAGGGCAATTTGACATCCATGATTCAAATTCATATTTTAGCCTTCGATGACAATTCACTGATTAGTTTGGATGCGGTTTCCGAAATTTCTCGCTAGATCGATATATACTTTAAAAAATGTACTCAAAAAAATCACAAAATAGTTTAGCAGAGGTTATACATAATTTTCAGTTCAGTAACTCTACAATAATTGAATTTTCTAGAGGCGATTACAAAAAATGGACTTAAGATGTAAGGATGAAGTTTTTTCTTGTAAAATATTAGAAAAAATTGTAAATGAATAAAAAAGTCATTTGGGAATCCAGCAAATTATACAATACTGTCTTTATAAATAAGTTTAAGTATAGCTTTAGAACATATATCTATTTTAAAATATAAAATGTAAATTTAAAATAGTTTTAAAGTTGTACTTTAAGCTGGAAGTTAATAATATTTTGATAGAAAATGTGGAAAAGCTTGGAAAAAAAGTACATGTTTCTTGGTAGAATAGTGAATTTAAGAGGTCAATTTTTTAACTTGCTTACAAATATCACAAAAATAATTTATATAAATTGGCTGCTGCTGGCGATCAAATACTTTCACTTCGCTTTCCAAATCCTTATATTATGTGCCATATCACCTTAATGCGCCTCTCTATATATTTATCAATACCAAGAGGCTTGAGGTAGAACAATGAGACAAAGTGCAGAATCTATTAGAGGTCGATTTTTAAAGCTTGGCATCGATGTGCCAATTGAGGACATTGAAAGCAGACTCGAAGAACTGGTTACGAACTTTAAAGTTCCATCCAATGAAGCCCAGCGTAGCGTGACTAATTATTTTTTGAAAAAATATTCTATTCCCAAGAATGAATTTTATGTGAGGCAAGCTGAACCCCAACTTACCAAGATTGCAGATATCTCCGAGAATGGGCAATGGGCAAACCTTAAGGCAAAAGTTATCCAGCTATGGGAAAACATTCACGAGTCCATATCTCAGGTCGGGCTCCTGGGGGATGAAACAGGAATTGTAAAGTTCACTGGATGGAAAAATGCTGAATTGCCTAAGCTTGAGCAGGGGGAGAGTTACTTATTCAGGAGCCTTGTCGTTGGTGAGTATAATGGCAGGTTTCAGGTCCAGCTTAACAGAAACAGTTCAGTAGAAAAATTAGCTGAAGTCATTGATGTGATAGGTGGTGATTTCACACCAATTGCAAGGGAGTCCGACCTTAGAAACATTTCCAACCTTGTAGGGGGCCAGTGGGCTACAGTCAAAGGAAAAGTAATTCAACTCTGGGAGAACTCCCATGAATCGATTGAGCAAGCAGGACTTCTAGGAGATCCTACCGGTGTTATCAAATTTACTAACTGGGCTAGTTCCGAAATTCCATACATGGAAGAAGGCAAAAGTTACGTTTTGAAAAATGTATTTGTCAACGAATGGGGCGGTAAGTCTCAGATTCAGCTTAGTAGGTCAAGTTCAGTAGAAGAGCTTGATGAAGATATCACCGTTGGTACATCTAATCTTACTTATTTCGGAGCAATGGTTGATATTCAGACAGGTTCCGGTCTTATAAAACGTTGTCCTGAGTGCAAAAGGGCCCTTGTAAAGGGTGCCTGTGCAGAGCATGGGAAAGTTAAAGGAGAGTATGATCTCAGGATAAAAGCTGTTCTGGATTCTGGAACCTCAACTCAGGATATCCTAATTAACCGAGAACTTACCGAAGAGCTCGTTGGGATTTCTCTAGATAGTGCAATTGCAATGGCTGCAGATGCTCTTGATCCCGGGGTTGTGCTGGATAAATTGAAGCATGAGCTGTTAGGCAGATACTATACTGTCAGTGGGCACAAGTTTGATCGTTACATCCTTGCGAATTCGATTACTCCAAGTACCTCTCTGAATAGGGAGCTGATTGAGGAAATGTTTGCTGAATTGGAGGTGGATTAAATGGCAGGTTTTTATAGGGAAGTGGCTCGCAGGGTATTCTCTCAGGAGCTGAAAGATTCTAACTTGGCTTCGAGGGACGAGAGCGATCAGTATGCTCCTCAGTACGTTCTGACTCCAACAGGAGCTAAAGTAAATCGCATCTTCCTTGTCGGCACACTTATCGAAAAAGAAGATATTGGAACTGATTCTGAATACTGGAGGGGTAGAATTTCAGATCCTACCGGCTCCTTTTTGGTCTATGCCGGACAGTACCAGCCCGAAGCATCTCAGTTCCTTGCTGACTGTGAACTGCCCGCTTTTGTGGCAGTTGTGGGCAAAACCAGTACCTACACTACAGATGACGGAAATGTCCTGACATCCATCCGCCCCGAATCCATTCAGCAGGTAAACGAGCTTACTCGCGATCTCTGGGTGCTAGATACTGCGAAGCAGACTCTTGAGAGAATAAGGGCAGTTGAGGTAGAAGAAGATCCAAACTCAAAACTTGCAAAAGAACACTACTTTACTGACACTGACTTTTACCGTGCAATGGTTAAAAAGGCTCTTGAGTCTCTAAAAGAAAGTAAGTATTAATCATATGGCAGCCGAACTTAGGTGAGAAATACCCCCTAATTTTTCCCAAGTTTTGATATTTCTTTTTCCATTACTTTGGGAGTCTGAAGGTCATGAATACCTCATATTTTGGGTAGGGGATAAAGTGAACTATTGCATCTTTATGTTTTTATTTAATTCTCAAAATTGCTTCTTTGTAAAATGAGTTTGTTTTTGGCACCATTGTAAGGAATGGTGTCAATTATCCCTGAAGGGATGTTATATAGGTTGGAATAAAACAGCTTAAGATACGGGCATGGTTAGATCACTTATCACATAGTGTTGGTGCCTGATTGTCGATACTAATATATTCTAGATGATTTCGATTTGCCTCTAGTTTATTTTTTTGGGGAAATCTTTTTTGACTTCTGCCTAAAATATATAGACCTTATGAGGTTTAATTTGGTAAAGGCAGAATTAAGCATTTAATCCGACATTATGTAGATGTGTACATAAGTAAAATTTGTTTGCCTATTTATCTACTATTATGATTGAGAGTCAGATTGATTTTTAAGTTACTGTCATATTGAGAAAATAGATGGCATTCTGATGCATATCCAATGGTAGTGGGCTTAATCGTCTCGATCGAAATTATTATTGCGAGATCGTCATTATTTTATCTCATCCTATAACTGCATAAGTCCGATGGGATTAAATGATGTAAGTATGTATTTAATTCTCACTTAGCTTTGGAAGTATTGGCATCTCTCTCACAGAGATGGTTTTTGTTTCCCCCTCCCAACATTTATGTGCAAGCTTTTAGGTTCCTTTTGGGCGATCTCCAAATTCGAGACTTTTTAATATTTTATTTTTATCGAGAAAATTCAATTATTCTCTAATTCTGCGACTTCAATACATAGCAAAGGATCAAAAAATAATTAAAAGTCTATCAAATTTGTTCCCAGAAAAATATTTTTTGCATTTATTCTTTCATTTGCATTGTTTCTTCGTTCTCTCGAGTCACGGCAAATTATGGCTTTGAAGTATTAATCCTATTTAAATCATCATTTGAAAAGCAATATTCTCCCTCGATATTCACGGAGTTAGGAAGTTCTCCAAATTTATTTTTTAAAAGGAGATCTCCTATTCCCTCCTGCATAACGTGGCTAATTCCAAGAATTGAGGCCGTAAGTCTGGGGTTTACATCCACTACATATGGAAGGTCAGCAAGTACTATATCTACGCCCACGTACCCAAAACATCCCAAGCATTCTACTGTGGAGATTGCAGTTTCATTGAGTTCTTCTATCCTGGGAGTCCTATATGGAGTCCGACTTCCATTGTATTTTATGGAGAAAACTTCTTTTTTTTCTCCCTCTTCTCTGATTTCGCTTTTTTTCTGGTCAAACTCTATTAACTGGAGATTTACAGTGAGTGGAAGAGGCTGTTTGCCTGCGATAAGGCTGACGCTAAGATGCTTCCCGTCAATATATTCAGTTGCAATGAACTTTTCACTATTCTCAAATTTCGTGACAAGATAAGTTGCCTCCGCTCCGCAGCCAAATCTGGGTTTTGTAACATATTTTTTCCCTCCTTCAGCTTTTTTCGCGATCTTAGGAGTCTTAATTCCGGCTTTTTTCAGGATTTTTGTGCAAACGAGTTTATCCGCACAATAGGCTGTCGATTTGGGTGAGCATCCAAGATTTACAGTGTTTTCTTCAAGAATTTTGTTCAGTTCTGGAAGTATACAGTCTGGGGCAATAACTAGCCCAGCGTCGCAATCCTGGGCTTTTTTCTCAATTATCTGCCTGAAGTTTTGTGCTGTGGAACTAATAACCGTGCCTTTTCCTGTTCTTATGCCTGCTGAAGGATAATACACTTCATGCCCCAAGCTGATAAAGCTTTCTGCTAGGGTTTTTAGCATAGCTACTCCCTCGGGGATCAGGGACTTTTCAACATTCGTGCCGACAGCGAATTCTGCAATGAGGATATTCATTGAAAAGGAAAAATCAACTCTTTATATTTTACTTTTTTCTGTTAGATTAGGGGTTGGAAGTGAAGAAAACAGAACTAAATGAAGTGTAATTAGTGAAGGTTTATATAATTTTATATAGTTTATAGTATGAGGTTAAATGTGTAGGATATATAGGCGGCTGGTACTATAAACAGCAAAAATTCCCATTTTCAGTCCATATTTGGAAACCCTTTCGTGAAAACCCTTTATGTTGCGGTTCTCATGGGTATATTTCTTGTTGACCTGGGTCTAGGGCTATTTGCTATTTTTCTTAATAAAGCAAGTCCATTTCCTCCAGGAATCGTACTTTTGGTCTTTTCAGTGATGTTTATTGCAGGAATGGTTTTTTTCGAAAAGTATGGCTTAAACACTCTTAGTTCTATTATAGTAGGAGCTCTTGCAGGTTTTAGTCTTTGCTTTTTGGTTGTATTATTTGTGGGAGGCTTGCAGTTTACTTTAGGAGGAGGGATCTCTATCATTGGGTGGAACCAGGTACTTTCTGCTGTCGCAGTTTCTATGATTATAAGCATCATTATGCTTAGAGTACTTCCATATAAACTTCAAAAATACTTCCAATGATTTTTCTTTTTTTCACTTTTTGGAATCGTATACTTCTAATTAGCCAAAATCTATTTATAGAACTACAAACAATCCCTTTTCAAGATGAGCATAACCGTTACAATTAATAGGATGGGGATTGATTGATGAAGGTAATGGATAAGAAAGAAAAAACTGATCCTACAGAAGATACCCAGATTGGGGCTGAAAGTTCAGGATCCTGTAATTCTGGTTCTTCGGCAGCAAAGACGAATGATCTAAAGGACAACATCGAACAGATTTCGGTTGATTTGGGGACTGAAAAGGCCTCTGAGGTTGCTTGCCGGGAAGAAAATGACATCCTCAAGGATCAGCTTTTTCGGCTTGCAGCAGATTTTGACAATTTCAGAAAACGGATCTCACGCCAGATGGAAGAAAATCGAAAATTTGCAATTGAGCAGTTGCTTCTTGATTTAGTTGAAATTACAGACAATTTCGATCGCGCTTTGAAATCTGCAAAGACTGCCGTGGATATGAACTCGATTATCAGTGGAATAGAACAACTTTCAAAGCAGTTTGTTACAATTCTTGAAAAATACGGGCTTCAGAGAATTGAATGCGAAAGAAGCAGTGAGTTTGACCCTCACAAGCATGAGGCGATTCAACATGTTGAGACCTCTGAAATACCGTGCAATACTGTAGTAGAAGTTCACAGACACGGATATGCTCTTGATTCAAAAATTATCAGACCTACAATGGTTTCAGTAGCAAAAGAGCCAGAAGAGTCAAAAAAATAAAATGACCAGGAAAGAATTAGTCTTTCCATAAATATTTCTTCGGCCTAATATGGTCTTGTTTAGATATATGTTTCATACAGAAGATAATTAATTACTTAATATTTATAATGGAATTCAGACATAAATTTGGAAAGTCTTTATTTGTTATTGGTCGTCTGATTTATTAAAGTCGCAGAATCTGGAAAATAATAATAAATTTTTTCGGAAATGGAAGGTAATAAAAGTTTATAACCTTATTTAAAAATATCTAAATTAGAATTGCAAAATATTCATTGAGTATGATTATATATTCAATTCAACTAAATAATTTTACCTAATTAAATAATCTGGTTTAATTGAGTAATTTGGCTTAACAAATTAAGAAAATAATTTAAAATTAACTCTTACCTTAAACAATTTGACTTAAACTTGACTAAACTTAATAGTTATCTAACTTAGTAGTTATCTAAATAATTTGATTAACAATTAGTTTTAAGGAGACTAACATGGCAAAAATATTGGGCATTGACCTTGGTACTACTAACTCNNACTCCTTCCGTAGTAGGATTTTCTAAAAAAGGGGAGAAACTTGTAGGTCAGGTTGCAAAGAGACAGGCTGTTTCAAATCCTGAAAACACTGTCTATTCCATTAAAAGGCATATGGGAGACGCCAATTACAAGGTAACCCTACAGGGAAAACAATATAAGCCTCAGGAAATCTCAGCGATGATACTCCAGAAGCTTAAATCAGATGCAGAAGCTTATCTCGGAGAGAAGATCATGCAGGCTGTTATCACGGTTCCCGCATATTTCAATGATTCACAAAGACAAGCGACAAAGGATGCAGGAGAAATCGCAGGGCTTGAAGTTCTGAGAATAATCAACGAGCCGACTTCGGCATCCCTTGCATATGGGCTCGACAAGGGGGCTATTGAACAAACGATTTTTGTTTATGATCTCGGAGGCGGAACTTTTGATNNCTTGCCGAATTCAGGAAAACGGAAGGGATTGACCTTTCAAAGGATAAGTCTGTGCTCCAGCGTTTGACGGATGCTGCCGAAAAAGCCAAGGTTGAACTCTCTGGAGTTGCAAGTACCAATATCAATCTCCCCTTCCTTACAGTCGGCCCGGATGGGGTACCAAAACACCTGGATGTCGATCTAACCAGAGCCCAGTTCCAGAAAATGACCGAAGACCTCCTAGAAAAAACTCTAGTTTCGATGCGCCAGTCTCTTAGCGACGCAAAGCTGACTCCCAATGATCTTGGCAAAGTGATTTTGGTCGGATGTGCAACAAGGATGCCTGC
>PMJC01000092.1 GCA_003157235.1 Methanosarcina sp. | reverse complement strand
GGAAGTTTCACTGGGTTAAGTACAATTGCATTAACAGGCCCCTTTTTAATATCGTTGGGGTCGACAGCTCTCCTTGCAACAGTTACCCTCACTTTCTTTACTCCGAGTTCACTGTTTATCGGGGATATTATTCTGCAGAGTCCTGTGGTATTGCATGAGACAACTCTCACAAGGTCACGACCCAGAGCCTTATCGTAATTACTGACCGCATTAAAGGAGAAATCTGTAAGTTGATGATTCTCTCCTCCCTGCCAAATTGCCTTTACTCCGGCTTTCTCATATAAAGGCTTATTTTTTTCCCCAACTCCACCTGGAGTGCAGTCCACAACAAGGTCGGCTTTTCCGATCATTTCTTGAATTGTCCCTGCCGAAGGTATTCCTGCCTTTCCAAAAGCTTCGATATTTTCAGCAGGTGTGTATATGTCATACCCTAGCTGGTGTGCTACTGCAGCTTCATAGTTCGGCTTTGTCTTGGAAATTCCGATGACTTCCATGTCTTCCTGAGCCCTGACGGCATCTGCAACTCTTTTTCCTATGGTTCCGTAACCATTTACTGCAATCTTTGCTTTAACCATTTGTTATCCTGTCCTGTTTACTCCTTTTCTATTCAATTCAGGATATAGTCTTAATTGTAGCTAAATTATGTCTAAACAGCTGAAAACTTAATTTGATCATAATTTGTAATTTTCTAGCCGTAAATTATCTAAGTCTAAAATAGAGGCATAAATTCAAGGTATATTCATGGATTTACAATTCATTATATATGTTAAATAGCTATGCTGTAAACTAATCCCTTTAAATTAACCCTCAATGCATTTGATCACAGACGCTTATTTAATATATTCATATTTCGAGCATTTTGACTTTAGCTTTATTTCGATAAATGAGATCACATGAAGTTATAGGTCAGAACAGGATAAATGCTTTTCTCGGGCAGCTTTTATTGATTAAATAAAGTAGAAGAAAGATTAAGAGCTTCTTGAGCTTTCAGATCATTTTCCTAAAAACATGAATATCATGTATATATCCATTTTCTTACTCTGGACAGTATTTTTTTCCGATGTATTTGTTTCAAGTTCGAGCTGATAAGTGTGAAAAATATTGAATAGAAATTACTCTGAAACACATCTAATCAGCCTTTTTTTGATCGTAATAAGGCTAGAATAATCGCTGTGCTATGTCTATTGGATAGTCGTTGGTAATAGAACCTTGAAGAAGAACTTAAGAGTAAGATTTAATCGGTTGTTAATTAAAACATTTTGAATAATAGCTTGAACAACCGGGTTTGTATATCGGGTATTTCGTTATTTTTTTATTTCTCTCTAAACGACGTCTTCATGCATCTTTATATGCGGTGAAAATGCTTCCATATTTCCTTTTCATCATATAAGTCTGAATATGATTCTAAAATAAAATCAAAGTCAAAATGATATATTGATGCTATATTATAATCTTTCAAGGCTATGTAAATATTAAGGAAGATCTCGATAAATCTCTGATTAGGGTTCAGTAATCTTTTTTTGAACTTGAGCGATAAATTCTTCCGTGAGTGCTTCTTTTTTCTTTCTTGATCTAGGTTTATATGTTAGTTTCCTGTACCCGAAGTCTTTAATTATTTGTCTCTTTCTTGATTTTGATTAAGATATTTTGAATTCTTCTTTAACAAATTGGATTGCGTCTTGTGTTTGCCAACCACGATAATAACCATCATCTGTTGGTATTGGCTCTGAAAGTGCTTTCCTTAACTTCGAAAATTGTTCTTCTGTTAAAAGAGACTTTACTCCTCNNGAAGTCTAATCTACTCGTTTTTGTCACAGGAACTAATTGTTGCCTTAGCAATATCATGCGTGGTAAACATATCCAAGCTCATAATTCAATTAATGTATTAAATATCATATAAAATGATGTTGCATTATATTTGGAGTGATTATATATGAAATAAATGTCACTATTCAACTATGGAAAAACAATTTCATTAGCTATATTATTTAGGGTTTTATAGGTACTTTTTTGAACTGATTTTCTTCATTTGGTGATTATTTATTTTGTTTTTAAATTTTGGATGGGCTTTCAATTGCACAATTTTTACAGTTTAACAAAATATCAATACATTTATTTTGGGTAGCTGAATAATTGCTAATAAAATAGTGATATGTTGTTAATATGACACTAAAGGATGAAATCGACATTGTGCAGATATACAAAGTTGTATAATTTGTTTGATTATTCGAACACGATTATTTATCTATCGTTATTAATGATTCAGTCTGGGGATTAAGTATCATTAGCTATCTTTACCAAGATTCAATGAGCAAATTTCCGTGAGCTGATTTTCTTTAACTGCTAACTATTGACAATATTTTTAATTATTTCATTAGTTAGTAATCAGAAATATCTATTGAAACAAAATAGATACATTTTCAACTGATTTTTGGTGAGCTACAATAGTTATGAAGGTTAGATTAATTTTTAAGCTACTGTCATATTGAGAGAATAGATGCCATTGTTGTGTACATCTACGGAAAGTGGGGTGAAACAAATAAATGAAATGCTCTTGTGAGACCAGCCTCAAGCGAAATATATAAATACGATTATCGCTTTAAGAATGTTCGCGACAGGGTGAAAAAAAGGTACACTCGGTAATAAAGCCGCTTTAACTCAGTTGGTAGAGTGTCTGGCTGTTAACCAGAATGTCGTAGGTTCGAGCCCTGCAAGCGGCGTAAGACTTTTGTACAGTTTAAAGTACACTTTTTCTAGGAGAATATAAACACCCCTAAAAATCTTTATGATAAGGGGTTATAGCTTCATAACTAGCTACTAACTATCACTTAAAATGTATAGATTCAATACGGGCCTGTAGCTCAGTCAGGTTAGAGCGCTCGGCTCATAACCGAGCGGTCACCGGTTCAAATCCGGTCAGGCCCATAAAACGATTTTTAATAATTCTAAGCAAATATTATTTCTCAACGTTGTTTTGATCTTTTTTGATCCTAGTTAGTATCGCAGGTGTGACGCAGGATTCAGATGCTTGGAACAATAAAGCAGCTATTTTAGGCCAATTGGACAAATCAGATGAAGCAATAACAGCATTTGAAAATAGTTACTACTTCCATTTAATGGAAATAGAAATCCAACTATTTTTTATCCACTTTACAATTGGTGATTTTTTTTTGCTTTATGGTGTTTGGAGTGGTTTTTTTGTTTATCTTTATATTTGCTCAAAGAAGCTTTAGCTTTGGAACCATTCAATTTAGCCTTTTGAATATTACCCCCTATGAACTTTCCGAAGGTTGACGGGTAGTTTTCTACAGTTACGGTGCCTATGACAGTGTTTGTAGCTGTGTCAATTACAGCTGCATTTTTAAGGCTCGATTTCGTCACATATACTTTTTTTCCATCTGGTGTGATTGCTATTCCTGTGGGATCGCCTAATCCTTCGGACTCGCTTACATCCACATTGGCTGTAATAGTGTTCGTTGCTGTGTCAATTACAGAAACACTATCAGCCTGATTGTTCACTACATATACTTTTTTTCC
>PMJC01000026.1 GCA_003157235.1 Methanosarcina sp. | reverse complement strand
ATGGATTTGGTAATCTTTAGTTGTCTCATTATGCCTCCCAAAAAATTTCCGCAAAGATATTGCTTTATTATGTAATAACAAAAATAATTCACTATTGTTGTGATCAGGGGATTTTATTTTACTGGAGTTTCCTCAAAAAAATTGCGTCCAAATCACGAACTTGGCAGTTGACGCAAACCAGGAGACGCTTATGGACGCAAATTCTTTATTAATGAACCGGTTCAAGATGCAAAGTAATAAATTTTCAGGGAACTATTTCAAAAGGTTCCGGGAAAGTTAAAAAACGGTCGATAAAGGAAATGATTTAGGGGATACAGGCCTCAAAGGATGTTAAGCTTTCAAATATAGGGTGTACCCTGATGGAGCCCATACCACTGATAAAGACCGAAGACAGGCTAAGCCGTAATCCCGGTGGTACAGAAAAGCTGATTGAGATTATCAAAAGAGTTAAAGAATTTACAGGCACAACAGGCACTTGGGCAATTGACCGGCAGGGTGATAATATTAACTTGACCAGATTGTGGAGATTTACATGACCCGTTGGAAGTGAGATGAGTGCTATCGTTATATCAAACAGTCATACAATATGGAAGACTTTGAGAGTTCAGGCAATAATTACTTTTATCCCGGAACTTTCAAGTATTTTTTTGTTCTCATCGTGAATACCGCTGTCTGTAACCACAGTATTAATCCGGTCAATATTACAAATAAAAGCCAGACTCTTACGTAGAAATTTGGTAGAGTCTGCTACTACAATCACCTCTTTGGAAATATCTATCATTACCTGGTTTAAATGTGCTTCATCAACATTGGGTGTAAAAATTCCCAAATGAGGATCAAATCCATCTACACCAATAAACACTTTATCAACGTAAAAATTCCTTAAACTCTTTTCTGCCAGAGAACCCACCAGCGATAACGAATTTTTACGAAGATATCCTCCCGGAATTATTAAATTGATATTCTCATTCAAAACAGCCTGGTTTGCAATATTAAGAGCATTTGTAATAATTGTCAAACTCGTAATTTCCGGAGAGATGTTTTTCACTATTTCAATTGTAGTGGTGCCTGAATCTAATATAACAGTATCCGATTCCTTGATAAGTGTTGCAGCTGCTTTACCAATTTTTTGTTTTTCCTGATAATTAATTTTATCCTTTTCCCAAAGCCATCTGTCGTAGCTTACAACAGGTTCAATTTTCATAGCCCCACCGCGTGCGCGGATAAGTATCTTTTTCTTCTCCAGGTTTTTCAAATCGTTTCGGATGGTAACTTCACTTACCCCAAACTTTTTACTTAATTCATGAACATATATTACCGGATTGTCCGTGAGCATGTTCATTATAGTCATTCTTCTTTCGACAGTTGTCATTGATCCCTTTTTAGGCATATACATATATTTATATAGCAAAAATATAAAAAAAATATTGTAAAATATTTTTTATTTTTTAAACGTAATGAAATAAAACATTATATATTTGTAAAGCAATAATACGAAAGTTAAATTAATATGCTTTGAAATGGAAACATGGAATATTAGTATGGAGGAACTCAGGGACAAGGGCGGATATTATACTGCAACAGAAATATGCAATCAACCGGAAATATGGCAAAAGGTATATGATAAGGTATTGTCTGAAAAGGATAATATAGAGGTATTTACGAATAAAATACTGCAAAATGGGAATCTTCATGTTATACTTACGGGTGCAGGCACAAGTGCATTTATAGGACTCTCCTTATTGGGCACTTACAAGCGTTCGTGGCATCATTTTACATCTTGCGTTTCTACTACAGACATAGTTTCACATCCTTTCGATTACCTTTTTCCCGAAGTGCCTACTTTAATAATATCGTTTGCACGTTCCGGAAATAGTCCTGAAAGTGTTGCTGCAGTCTCTATTGCCGACCAAATTTGCCGGAAGTGTTACCACCTGATAATTACCTGTGATAAAGAGGGTGAATTAGCAAATTATGTGACAAAAAATGAGAAGTTTGTTTTCATGCTTCCCCCTGATGCAAACGATCAAAGTCTTGCTATGACTGTCAGTTATTCCGGAATGCTTTTGGCAGGTATCCTGATTGCACGTCTGGGCGAAACAGAAGATATGCATAATAGAATCAGGTTATTGTGTCGCTATGGAGAAAAGATAATTAATGATTATTCGAAGACTTTTTCCGAAATAGCCGGAATGGATTTTAGTCGCGTCGTATTTTTAGGTTCAGGTCCTCAATTTGGTACTGCTACGGAATCTCATCTTAAGCTCCAGGAACTTACTGATGGCAAAATTATTTGTAAAACTGATTCTTATCTGGGTTTCAGACATGGCCCTAAGGCAGTTGTTGACAATAAAACAATTGTAATTTACTTGTTTTCCAACCAGCCATATGTTCTTCAATACGAAAATGATTTGGTAAGTGCTATGAAGACAGGTAAAAAGCCCCTTCTTGAAATTGGCATTATGGAAACGAGAAATGCATTGGTTGTTTTGGATGTTGAGATTATTCTAGCCGAGAAGAATTCATTAGATGAAGAATTGCTTTCAGTTTGTAATATAATTCCGGCACAAATGCTTGGATTTTTTAAATCAATGAAACTTGGGTTACAACCTGATACGCCATCAAAAAGCGGAGCTATTTCAAGGGTAGTAAAGGGTGTTAATGTTTATCCATTTATAACTATTGAGAAATGAATACCAGATTAAGAGATGAGGCAAAAGCCAAAAATCTTCCTCTTATGGATTATGTTCTCTTAAGGATGAAAGAGTTAGAAAATGAATCTGGGATCCATAGGACTATTTTCGCTGCATGCCCTAACTCTATTACAGTAATTAAAGCTGCTCTTCGTTCTGCAAAACGATGCAACGGTCCTATTAAATTTGCTGCAACTCTTAACCAGGTTGATATTGATGGCGGATATACCAACCTTAACCAGCAGGAATTTGTTAAGACCATACGTGAGCAAGCCCGGATAATACATTTTACAGGTCCGGTTATTGTTGCTGTGGATCATGGCGGACCATGGCTAAAAGATATTCACAGAACAGAAAAATGGCCTCTGAGTAAAACCATGAGCTGGGTTAAAAAGTCGTTTGAAGCTGCAGTTGATGCCGGCTACGATTTGATCCATGTTGACCCCACAATTGATATTAACTTAAATCACGGTGAAGTCATTAACATAGATGTTGTTACAGACAGAACTATAGAACTTATTGAGCATACAGAAAAATACAGATCATCAAAAGGATTAAGAAGAATATCCTATGAGGTAGGAACCGAGGAGGTACATGGTGGGCTGGCTGATATGAATGTT
>PMJC01000013.1 GCA_003157235.1 Methanosarcina sp. | reverse complement strand
GAGTGCCCGAAGGGCGAGGGGGTAAATTACTTATTTACAATCCTGCTCAACCCTGATAATAGTTTTTATATCATATCCATTATTAATAGCTTTCTGAAGTAACATTTGGTAAGTTGATTCATCCATTTTCTTTTCCCTGCAAAGTATCCAGAGATATTTCAGAGAGGGATCTCCTACCAGGACATATTTGTATTCCTTATCCAGCTCCATAATCCAGTAATCTCCTGAAAATGGCCAGAAAAACTGTACCTTAAGTTTTGCCGGACTATTCTTATCAGGTATCCAGGCAACTCCTTTCACAGACGAGGATTTCCCAGGATCAGTCAGGTAATTACCCTTATTCTCTACAGTAATTCTCCCATCCTCTCTGAGAGTATATGTCGCGGAAGCACA
Organism: Methanosarcina sp.; assembly: GCA_003157235.1. GTDB lineage: Archaea > Halobacteriota > Methanosarcinia > Methanosarcinales > Methanosarcinaceae > Methanosarcina. Next base: position 2,120 of record PMJC01000013.1, on the reverse strand, counting down.
CTTTAGTTTTCTTTCAAAATAATTTGGCAAACGGGCAATTTCATACCAAAGACCTTTATATCTGTTCAGATCAATGGTCGACACAACTGAGGGTACTTTTTGGGGGATGGCTGAATTGAAAATCATGGCTGTGAAAAGAATAAGTACTGACTTCTTCATTATTATAGTATTTCAGTGTAAATGTATAAAAAACTATTTAATTCAATCCGAACAACAATAAAATCAGGATTTTATAAATTTCAGGCTCCTTTTTTTTCTCAATCACAGCAAGAAAAAGTCAGTACCTGGTAAATTGGTTTGCTAATATAGTATTTTTGAGTTTTGTCTGCAGGGTCGAATGTAGAGACACTTAATCACAATTTAACATAGGAGAGTAGAAAAATGTGTTTTTCAGCTGGAGCAAGTTTTGCATCGGGAGTAGTCATATCCGCAATAGGAATTGCCGCAATAAAAGAAGTGCATAAACCATCCCAGCGGGTATTTGCTTTAATTCCAATTATTTTTGGGATTCAGCAGTTATCCGAAGGATGTTTATGGCTGACGTTATCAAGCACAGATTATATAATACTCAGGAAGATCAGTACGTATGTCTTTTTGATAACTGCCCAGGTACTCTGGTCGTGGATTATTACTCTGTCGGTATTGTTAATGGAGGAGGAACCACGGCATAGGAAGTTATTAAAAGGTATTTTAGTTATTGGAATAGCATTATCAATCTACTACTCATTCTATCTGATTTTTCACAGAGTTTCTTCCCAGATACTTGATTGTCATATACTTTATACAACGGAATCTCCTGAGTCACTTTCATTAGTAACATTTATTCTTTACCTCTCAGTTACTGTAGCTCCGTTCTTTGTATCAAGTCAAAAGAGAATGTACCTATTAGGTACGATTATGGCTTTGTCATGTCTGGCTGCTGTAGTTTTTTACAAACTATATCTTACTTCCGTCTGGTGCTTTTTTGCTGCCATCATGAGTATTTGCATTTACTTTATACTCAGGGAATCGAAAAAAGATGAAGCAGTAATTAACAAAGCTGAAGGATAAATCAAAGTAACTGACTCTTCCGTTCAGATTGTCCCCGGGTTTTGAAATGTTAAAATCCTCATCTGAATTCTAAGGTTAATTAACACATATTTAACTTCATTTTGGTTTTACTGCAGATGATCGGGCATAAAATTTGCATTGTTGCTTTTATTATTTAATGTAACTGATAATAATAAAAAGACAGATTTGAGGAGGGATGTAAAATGAAAAAATTATTAAATTTCAAAAAGGCAGTCTGGTTCAGCTTAGGTGTTACGGGTATTGCGATTCTGCAAAGTTGTGTAGTATATCGTCCCGATACCTCGCAACTGATATCAGTACCTGATGTAGTTCAAATGAGCAAGGACGGATTATCTTCAAAGGATATTATCCACGAAATAAGACAATCTCATACAGCTTATAATCTGAAAGCAGACCAGCTCATAAAGCTACATGAGGAGGGTGTACAGGATTCCGTAATAAATTATATGGAAGAAACCAAAATTGACTTAGTACGACAGAATCAGAGATACTCCAGTATGAATAATTGGTGGTTGTATGACGGATTCTTTTACGGAGGTTACGGCTGGGGCGGACCATATTATGGATTATATGGCTGGGGCTGGGGACCGGCGATAGTATACAACTTTCGCGGAGGTTCTGGTGGCGGTTTCCATGGCGGATTTCATGGCGGTGGGGGATTCCATGGTGGAAGAGGAAGATAAAAGTTTGCTTAACAGACTGAAAGTAATAAAGCCCTGCCATATACCGGCAGGGTTTTTTTGAAGATTATCCTGAGGAAATCATTTACTACAAAGAAGTTTATTTTTTACCACGAAAGAAATACTGTCGCATACGCTGAATGAGGTAAAAATTCCCAATCCGTCGCTGATATTGGTAAAAGGTTCATTTAGATTTATGGTATTCTGGGTGCTGCTCTGATAAAGACTAGCATAATCTTTAGTGACCTTATACAATTTAAATACATAATGCCCGTAATTTCCAACAGTAGAAAATAAGGAGATCCTGTAAAGAGAATCCTGGGTTGGTCTTGTCTGAAATCTTCTTGCCAGGTTAATTGTTCCTGTTCC
>PMJC01000405.1 GCA_003157235.1 Methanosarcina sp. | reverse complement strand
CTTATTCGGCATCTGAGATTAAGTTTTTGTTTCCCCCATTTAATACTACATACCCCAATCTCAAAAAAGATGCCGTTTATTTGTTATATTTCTTCTCAAAGTTGTAACTTTAGCTGAAAACAAACCATTTTTAACCTATCATAAGACCTGGAATCGGTCTACTCTTTTTCGTTGCAGAAACCACTACATAGAAAATGCCGGTTTCCATGGATTTATTTGATGATTTTTCGCCAATTACAACTTTTTTATGCTAATTAATCTATTTAATTAGATATTATTTAGCAGTTTTACTGACTAAATCGAATTTATTTTGGGATTTATTGAACTCGGAGTTTTATCTGGATTCTGCTTTTTTGGTTTTCCATGAACAATCTTTTGGTATCAAAACTGTGTATTTTCTTATTTTTCAGCCGAAATTTTTGGACATTTTTAACTGATTGTTCCGAGATAAATAGTTTTTATCAAAAAATGTGTTATAATAATAAGCCAAAAAGTTACTATTTATCTCGCGAAGGATGAAAAAAATGAAAATTAGCAACTATTTGACCTACAAATCGAATTTATTTAATCTATTTAGATAAAGTTCCTTTATTGTACCAAGCTATTGAATCCTGCGGATCAATTTTAATTGCTTTGTCATATACTTTATTGCTCCAACGGATAACATACCAAGCTTTTGAGTTGCGGATTAATTTCAATTCCATTCATATTTGCTGTTATTGATTCATCGAACCTACCTAAATGAGCCAGAACAGCGCCTTTACTGCTTCAAGCAACTGAATCCTGCCGGTTAATTTCAATTGCTCTGTCATACGCTTTTATGGCTTCATCGGATTTATTTAAATGCTCTAGAGCATGTCCTTTGTTTATCCAAGCATCTGAATTCTGCGGGTTAATTTCAATTGCTTTNNGTCATATGCTTTTACTGCTTCATCAAACGTGCCTGATTTGTAAAGAACGTTTCCATTTTTATACCAATCTGTTGGATACTGTGAGTTACTTTCAATTGTTTTGTCAAATGATTTTATCATTGCATCATACTCGCCTAATTTCCCTAAACTTGTTCCTTTATTGTACCAAGCATCTGCATAATGCGGGTTAATTTCAATTGCCTTATCATATGCTTTTATTGCTTCTTCGTGCTTATTTAACTTATCAAGAGAAAGTCCTTTATTATACCAAGCTGATGAATCATGCAGGTTAATTTCAATTGCTTTGTCATNNCATTAAAAGTGCCAGTGCAGTGATTTCTAAAGCCGTTATGATTGTCTGCTTTCTACTTGCTTTATCACATTTATCTTCGTTCATTTTCAGTCTCTCGATGTTTGTTTAGATATTAATGCTTAAAAATAACTACAAAAACACAAATGAAGAATACTTCATTCTACAAAGTAAACTTCCATACTTAAAAAATATATTTAATTACCAATTAAAATAATTATTATATTACTTTTATTTGTTGAATTTTTAAAAATTTTAATAATATCATCAAGATAACAACATTTCAATTTGCAAAATAGATATTCTGGAAAAAATTAACTCAAATTTCCGACACAAGCCAAAAAAAGCTTGAAAATGAAAAAATGACCAATTACTATCAAATGATGAACCTTACCTTGATCTTATCAGTGGCTTAACCTTTGGTTATATATTTATATAAACTAATTATATTACGAAAAATAGATCCAATTAGCTATATATATTCAAAAATATGATATTTTAGTGAACACATTTGTGTCTCCCTCTGAAAGAATTGGTTATATTGTATATCATGATTATAAGATAGGGTGTCCACATCTAAAAAAGTAGGAGCCCTGCATTATAATCGTAAAGACGATATAAGAGTTAAGATCAGACTAGTAGACATTAAAACAAATTCGACGGAAAAGAACCAGTTTATTTAATATCAGCTGTGTATATGTATTTCTATGTTTTTAAGTCTGTAAGTGTTAGGGTGCTAGTAAATAAAATAGATAAGAATAAGCTCAGCATTCTACTATTTTGAAAAACTAATTCATTTAGCGACTCCATAATCGATTTTTTGGTGATTAGTATACTTCCCATGTCATTGAATGAGAACCCTACCAAGAGCCTGGGATTAGCCTACTTCGTACTATATTTACGACTACAAGATCGGATTTTGTTCAGAAATGAATAGATCAGTAAAAAGCTAACAAATTTTGTGATTATAATTACTCAACTATGTTAATTAATAATAATCGTTAAATACATTACAACACTCAGAAGCAGTTAAATGAATATTCCACATCTTGCCGAATAATCGTCTAATTTTACTAACTAATAATACAGGAAAGGAATTGAAATACGTGATCAATAAACAAAAGTTGTATTCGATAGTCTTAGTTTTAGCAGCTATGGTTTTAATGCTGGTGAGTATTGCAGGTGCGACGCCATTTGCATATATTGCAAACGGCAACAATGTCTCTGTAGTTGATACTGCAACTAACCCTATTATAGCCACTATAGCTGTAGGATCCAATCCTTATGGAGGTGCAGTCACTCCGTTATTTTGAGTTATAGAATCAGTCTTAGATCAGCATCCTACTTCAATTTCAAATCATGAATAATCATTATTTCTTATACGTAAATTAAAATTATTTTACTTTTAGATAGGCTATAAAACATTTGTCCATAGGTCAATTCGCTTACGTGTGATATCAATAGCATGTTTAACCAGTGAATTGTCAACAAAGTCATTTATATTTTAATACTAACAAGCTGTTAGATGAAAAATAATCAGGCACATTATTCACAAGCCAAGGATAAATTGAATGATCAAAGTCAGCTTTAGTTGACATCAATGGTGACATTGCATCACTACTCTCCAAGCTTATTGCATCAAGTATTGATGTTGAAAAAACGCCTGTATTGGCAGTTGCAGTGCCCTGAAGTTGCAGTACTGTATAAACTTTACCCTTTAGTGGATGCGAAGGCATTGGTCCAAGGCGGTAAGAATATTCATCACATCTGTAGTCGCATAAAGATACTTGTTGTAGGAGTCACATTTCTGTGCGTCAGAATTCGCTTCTATCTGGTTCAAGAAAATCAAGCCTTTTTTTTCGTCTAGTAATTGTCTAATTATCACACTCAAGTCAATCTGATCCCCAATAGTTATATTAAGAGTGTTTGTATCCGACTGCGCAGCTGATAATAGCCCCATAAGGTCATCAATACTGAGTTTCATCGAAGATTCTTCGAAGCCCTGGAAGTTGAGACTAACGACAACAATTTCTGCTGGATGCGCTGCAAGCCATTTTAATATGTCGCACAAGAAATCGTAGTAAAGATAGCCTGGAACAAACGCATGTTGTTGGAGAATTTTGTTCTTAAACTCTGGAATGTTCTTAAGAGATCCATAACAATATCCCGGACGAAAATCGAAATACCTGATTCCCAGATCAAGCATAGTATAAATATCATCTTTTTGCGTACAAGCTAGGTTAATTACGATACGCTCAAGATAATCAGTAATATCAGAAAAATTCATTGATTCACACATGAGAGGATCTGTAAGGTGTGAGTGGAGCTTATTTGACAAATCTTCATTTTTAAGCAGGAGCTTGAAGTTAGAGATTTCAAACATTCCTGCATCATGAGCTCCAGGCAATGCTAATACATTTAATGACCTGTCCAATAACTTAGGGTTTTTACTGGCAAGGTCTTCCATCCACTCTGGATGATTTTTGGTGATGTAGACATAGGAACGATCACGATTGGCCAAATGAGACTCAATTGATCTAGTTCTGAAGTCATAAAACCCATATGATAATGCATATTCAGAAGTAATAATTGATTGAGTAGCCATCATGTTACTTAAATCAGAATGTAATAAATTGCCTCATAACCTGTTAATCTCAGCAAAATGCTTTATAAGTACCTGTTCTTTATGAGTGACTTCCCAAGAGAAACTTCCAATATTATTTAGGATATTAATTTGGAAGCTACCCTTAAACATTGGATGATAATCACAGCAAAGAACTGAGTTTGAGCCTGAAGCATAAAAAGTGGTTATAAAATTTTCATTATCCAGAAATACGTAGTAGTCTATTCCTTTAGTTGACATAAATCCTGTTGTTGACACAATCAATTTCGAGGACATATTTCCTCCTTGATGTTATTATTTCAATCATGGCATGTATTCTGGTAAAATCTGGAATACCTGGAGATATGCATAAAGAAAAGAGGTTGTGGTGCAAAAATATATTCCCGCAGTTTGATACTATAATTCTTACCTTTGTACATCATTTTCCCGGTGATGAGAATGATTAACTTTCCTAATTGTGATTGTTTACACTGATTTTGCAACAAAGCCAGATTTTTTACACCACAACCGCATTAAGTTGAATGTAGATTATCATTATACCCGTTCAATCCTCACACGTTGGATCCTGAATAAAAACAAAAAAGGAGTTCGATAAACATCTAATTTTCATTAGTTATTGTATAGATATATCATGTTATATCATTTATAGCATAAGACAAAATTAAGGAGTTTATCAAAATTTTTAACAGTATGTTCATAAGCAAAGAATGAGATAAAATCATTGAGAGAGCTATTAATTAGCGAATTAGCGGTAATTTAATATTTAAAAATTTCGAGAAGCATTGACAGCTATCTACCCTGAGATGAGGGCGGGAAAAGTTAAAAAATTGCCATTGAAGTTTTGACCGAACTTGACAAGCATTATGTTCGAAGAATCGGTCGTTCATGTCACAAAATATCTTGCTCGAGATAATACAGTGGAAGATGCATGTGGGTCTTTGAAAGCGCCTGTAGAAAAATGATCCCCTCTCAAATGTTCTAGTGTAGGAATAACATATACCGTAAGAGGCCTCGCATATTTCCAATGATACACAATCAATCAAGCTCCTCCGCCACTGGCACGAAGATCTACTGAAGCAAAAATCTTTGAGACTGACATCAAGGTCATGTAGATACACTAATGCCCTTGGGTTCAAAGATAAAATGGACCTTTGGAAAAGGTGGTTGGCAAGAATTGTTGCTAAGCGAAATGATTCAAAAATAATCGAGAATCACCAAGAAGTGAGGATTTTTTGCGGAATGGATGAGTGTTGTTGTTAAGTGAAAGAACTTTACAGTTATATAAAAAACAGGTGTGATTCGAATATGGGAATGATGTTAGATAAGATGAATAATCCTTCTGGCACTTATTTTCGAATGAATCATACTGAGCTTACAATTGCAGAATATTTACTGGATAATGAATATATTAATGTTCTGCCGCTGATCGATAATATTTTATGCTTCATCAGAGCAGGGTCGGTAGTACCCTGTTTGATGGGGCAGATACCATCCTTGAGCTATCAGCCGACAACAGATACCAAGTTATTGGAGCTTGAAGAACACATTTCCAACATCTATGCCGAAGATATAATGTCAATTCGAGCTGTGCATTTACCATCTGACTATTTTACAGATCATTCAGCTGTGCACACATTCTCACATCTCTTAACATCCACTGTTCTATCGCATAAAATGGCAATTTATGGTCTTTATATGGTAATTGACCAATTGCAACCAAGTCCTAAAATGGACACGTCTAAAATTATCTTTTGGCTCAAAAAATTCTGCAAATGCTCGCACAATATTCAGAACTTAAGGATATCATCTCTAGGCTTGGTATGGTACAACTGTCTCAGGNNAACCTAGCATTTCACATGCATTAAAGGCAAATTTGCCAGCCTCTTGGATACCCTCGAAAGCCACGAGTGGATCCTGTACGATTAATTCAAAGACTACCAGACAGATTGATTATATCTATATGATAGGAATTATTGATGAAGCAATAGCCACAAAAAAATTAAGCTGGGCAGATCATGAGATCGATATTGATGAATCTTAAAATTATTCTACCGTATCAGATATTCACCGAAAAGAACGGTGTATCACGAATAGTTGCAGAGGCTCGGGGGGGTTCATATGGAATCCTGCCACAACGACTCGATTGTGTCATGGCTTTAGAACCTGGTATTTTCATCTATGAAACCGAGGCAGAAGGCGAGGTATA
>PMJC01000388.1 GCA_003157235.1 Methanosarcina sp. | reverse complement strand
GATATTGGAAAGTTTGGAGGTCTCATCGAAACTCTTGATGAGAGTATTAAATATCCTATATATTGCAATAAAAAGGGTTATGCTGAGGAAGCGATCCTGCAGGTACGACCTGTGACAGCATGAATATTCTCTATGAACATCACAAATATTCTTTCCCACACACAATGAGGGAAGGCAATCGTGTATATATCTTTACAACGGGNNTTTCCTATTTTTCTCTGTTCTCTAACAATGCTTCAATTTAGTTCCATATCTTGCTTTAAATTTTATATTTTTTCATTCGATTGGATAAACTCTTCAATGCTTGGTTTTTAAGATGGTACGCATGAATGTTTCACAAGCAACATCTTAGTACTGTCTTGAGACTGATTTAACAGGATTATTGTTGACTGCCATACCCCGAATTTTATAAATCTATATATTAATAAACCATTGGTTTTTATAATTATATATTCTTGAGAGGGGGAATCCAAAGTCAAGTGATTCTTTTCACTGAAATTCTATCCTAAATATATTCTACGATATTTATACTTCAAAGGACATATGGAGGCATGTTCACGGCATATAAAGATATATATAAGCGTAAATTATGGAAAAGTAAAAATTGGTGAAGTACAGGTTTATAGAAAGATATACTTTAGCAATAGATTCTTTGGATGCTGGATCTTAGATTTATTAGTTTACTCTGCATAAGCTTGCTTTTGAAAAGTAAGCAAAATAAATTTTCCTCCTAAAAGCTTATTTTGTGTTCTCGTTCTGATATATACCTGAATATCCTTTTTCTGCTTCTTTTTCCAAAGTATAAAATAGGAGCTGTATAATTCGAGCATTCCTCTTCACCCTGAAACCTGCATAATTATAAACTACAAGCATTGACTCACTGCGCCCCCTGTATCCTGCATCCCACACTGCTGTTTCAAGAGTAGCCCCGCAACGAATAAGGCTTGATCGTGGCTTTGCTATTGCAGCTAAATTCATGGGAATATTTAGCACCTCATTGAAAAGTATTTTGTAAATACCTTTTGGTAGATGAATCCAACCATCGCTGCAGAATTCAATAGTTTTTGCGTCTGGGAGTTTTCTTTCAGTATTATCAAAATCTAAGGCTCCTGGGCCTTCCATTGTTCTTACCTCTTTTAGAGTAAGTTCAAGTCCGTTAGGCTGGATCTGTGTTTCGATATCAATTGCATTTTCAAGCAAAGGAGGATTTGCCTGTATAAGTTTTCTCAGTTCAGTGCTGGATAGAAGCGTCATTGAATCTGTAATTGCAGAGATTCTTTATTACCATTTCGGATTTACTCTTTATTGAAATTTTATTAGTTTTCAATTTTCTTCTGTCACAGCTACTATTATTAATGTGAATGAAAATTTTGATTTATTTTCCTGGTATTGGAGAAATTGGTGCAGCAACTTTAATTGCTGAAATAGACAATTTAAAGGAATTTTCTTCAGGAGATAAGCTTGCTTTTTATCTTGGAATAGTCCAGGAAAATATACAAACCTTAATATAAATTATACTACTGCAGGATCATAACAAGGGAAATCAAAGGAAGCGATGCGGATTCTAATACAGATTGTTCAAGCAGCAGCGAGAAAGAAAAATAGCAAGTTAAGATAGTTTTTCAATCGTAAGAAGAAATCAATTGGACATGCAAAGGCAATTACTGCACTGATAAGGAAAATTGTCACAATAATAAAGCATATGATTGCAAATTACGAGATATACAAAGATGAAATAGGATCACAAAAAGGAGAAATTCAAAACAAGGGGATTGTTGATACTGGGACCTTTTCAGTTGATTAATGCGCAAAAATAATTGGTAGAATCATTTCAATTATGATAAAGAGGACGAAGAGAGCACATGAGGAAGATAATCTCATATACTTTCATGCTAAATTAGAGGTCAACAAAAGGAACAAGATCACAGCCTGTGCATCTCAAGCACATAGTCATTGCAAGTTTTGGATTGAGTCCATATTTATTGAGGACTTTAGCTTCAATTTTTGCAAGCCTTAAAAGTCGCTCAGCAGATGGACGTTCAGTAAAACAGTCTCCAACTCTAAGAGGATGCGGGTTTATTGGTCGCAGGATCGGAATAACTCCCATTTTTGCAAGGCTTTCGATACCTTCCATGACAGAAGTATCATTTTCTCCAAGTCCGATTATAAAGTTGCTAAAAACCTTATTTTTTCCAAAAACCTCCACAGCTTCTTTGAGGTTGTCCAAGATATCATAAAGTGTAAGATCCCCACAAACTTTTTTGAAGATCTCACTATTCATCGTCTCAACATTGTACTTGACTTCGGAAACACCTGCTTCATAGAATTTTTTGGAGCAGCCTTTTATAGGGTACACAGAAACCCCGATAGGAACATTATACTTTTTGAGTGCAGGAAGCAGTTTGAGTACACGATCTACTTCTCCTTCAACCGACGTTTCAACTCCTGAGGTAAGTGATATAGCTTTTAGATTTCTTGTATTAAAAACCTCATTCACTATGCTCAATACCTCGTCCTCACTCTTAACATGCCCCTGTAACTTTGGTACAGGGCAGTATTTACAGTCAAATATACACTTTTCGCAGAGGGTTATGAATGCTTGTTCAGGACAATGAGAAGGAGCAAACTCAAGTTTTCCTCGAGCAAGTTCTTTTCCTTCATAGAAGATTGCGACATTTTCATCATCTCCTACCTTTAGAATGGAAAGCGGGGAATTCTTGTGTATGCTAAGCCTTACCCTTTTATCTCCTGATTTGAAAAAAATTGAATTGGTTCCTGCCCCTGGACCCGCAGTGGAGCCTCTAGCTCTTGGAATAAGGGACAATTCTATGGAAACTGCGCCTATAGAAATGAGGAAAGCTTTCAATTTCGGTGTAATTGGCTTGTTTTTCATGCAAATATCCGTCTAAATTATTGTTTTTCTTCAGTTATATCCTCTACTACGATATTCACTGAGAAGTCTATAACTAATATTGGATATATAAATTCAATTGTCGGGTTCTAAATTCGAAAAAAAGAAAACTTTCTTTGGCCATAAATTTGATATTTTATACCTGAAAAAAACTATTAATCTACTTAAGAAAGAAAAAAGCATATATCAGATGATTTCGATGAGTCTCTGATTTTCAATAGTCATTTATGCACCATTTATAAGCATATGACGAAATTGAGGGGTTATCGAAATCCAAACAAGAAAAAAACAATTAAACACTTAAAGTAAATATTCAACATGGGGAAAAATAAGGCATAGCTGAATTATTTTCCAGAACACAGTTTGATAATCTGATTGAATAATCCTCAAACTATGCTTAATAAAAAAGAGAAGGCAAAGATGAAGCCTGAAATTTCGCGTTTCTACCCTACTATGTAAATTTATGCATGTTTCCTTTTAAGCTTCTTCTTTGCAAGCTTTTCTATTGCTCCAATGTCGACTTCACCGCCTACGATCAACTTCTTGTTGGCAACCGCGCTGTCAAGGAGATGCTGGCCTACAAGAGTACGGACGATAATGGTTGTGTAACCCTCTGGACTCCCAACAGATCCGGCTGAAATGTCAGCTTTGAGGGCAGTAAAGTCTGTGCAGACACTACATCCGAGACGGACGGTGTCTTGGAGATCGGCAAGGGGAATTACATATTGAGTCCCATCATTACAAGTGATTTCAAGTTTACCCTTTACATCAATACGGCAAACTTTCATAGGCTCTAGAGCATACTCGCTTTTCAGCTTGCCTACAACTAGTTTATCGTAGTCGAAACTTTCAGTGCAGAAAAGCCCAAGCACAAAACGAATAGATTTTTGATAGGGGCCTACAAGCTGGTTGTCGGTTTCAAGCATCTTACGAACTGCTTGGACTACGCAGGGAACTCCGACAACTGCAATATTTTTATATTTCTTCTTTACGACCGCTTCCTTGAGGGAAGAGATCAGCGGGACCCACCAGTTGTAACGGCTGCCAGCCTTGGCAATAAGGGCTTTACTTCTGGTGATTATCATCGAGTGAGGCTTGAGAGTCCAGAGGTCTTCAGTAACCGTAACCACAGCATCTAAAAGGCCTATATCCAGAGCATTTGCAAGAAGGGCCGTAACAGCACCTCCACTCTGCTTTTTAGGGATATCAAATTCGGCTTTTCCGGCAGTAATTTTCAGATAGTTCCCAAGAAGACCTGACTGCTGTTCATCGACTCTTGGGCAGACTTCATAGCAGGCTCCACAGGGTACATCATCAACAGCAGATTTACAGTAGTTGTTGCTCTGTGGATGGAGGGAGTTGACCCCAATTTCGAAGTACAAGGAATCAGCAGGGCAGACTGCAATACAGGCTCCGCAGCCCGAGCAAATGCCTTCATCCCATACTCTTGATTTAAGGTCAAGGTAATTCTTACTGATTGGTTTCTGTTCTACCATTTATGATCACTCCCAAACGTATTTGTTTGCAAAAGGACGGTTGCTTGAAGGTGCGATTCTTGTGTAGTTAGTGTCCAGAAACTCTGTGGGGTCAAGCTTGAAGTGTTCGCAGAAACTCTTAATCACTGGAGCAATGCGTTCGAGGTCGCTCTCATTAAACTCAAATTTCTTGGCACCTACGCCAAGAAGATAGTCGTCCACTTCTCCGCGGATAATGATCTCTCCACCGTGTATTCCACTTCCTATACCCCTGTCGGTAATGGATTTTTCCTTGCCTATACCCAGTACAAGCACCAGGCCTCCTGCCATATATTCTCCAAGAAAAGAGTGGGCTGTGCCACCCACAACAAGTATAGGCCTGTTTTCCTCTTTATACTGTTTCATGTGGATGCCGCCCCGGTATCCAATATTATCTCTTATGAAAACTTTTCCTCCCCGTATACTGTGGGCCACTGCGTCTCCTGCGCTTCCATGGATTACAAGCATACCGTTATCCATCGTATTTCCTGGAGCATGCTCCGCGTTCCCCTTTATAATACAAATCGGCCCGCTCATGAACATCCCTAAGTCCCCTCCTGGGACTCCGTTTATTATGATCAGAACATTACTCTTTAAGCCAGTTCCAATAAAACGTTGTCCTAGGACATTATCAAGGATAATCTCTCCTACTCCGTCAGCAACTGCAGCCCTTATTTTTTGGTTAAGGGGAGTGTAATGTATGTCCTTTGCATCGATTCTTATCGTCTTCATTTCAATCATGCCCCTGCAGGAAGTATATCCAATACTTTAAGCATTGCTTCATCCAACATGTATCCACGCAGGCGGTCCCTGTTACCACGCAGACTTTCTATACTGTTGATTCCTGCAGCTCCCATAAGCTCGCTAAGTTCCAGAGTCCATCCTTTGATCAAATTTGCAACCTGAACTGCTCCCCTCTCTGGGTCAATCCTATTCATTAAGTCCGGTTGCTGGGTAGCAATTCCCCAGGGACAAAGGTTTCTGTAGCAGTTACCGCATACTCTGCAGCCCAGAGAAATAAGGGCAGCAGTCCCGATAT
>PMJC01000030.1 GCA_003157235.1 Methanosarcina sp. | reverse complement strand
CACAACAGGAACCTTGTACTCAAGGACAAGTTCTCCAACTTCTTTCCAGTTATCTTTGTTTGCAGCATAAAGCAGTGGGTTTTTGTCCTTTGCGACCTCAAGTCCTGCCTTCAGGACCGCGGGGTTGAAAGAACAGAAGATCATAGGCAAGCCTACTTCTGCTACCTTTTTGACAGCAGCAGCAAACTTTGTCGGGTCGTTGGAAGCGGCCCTAATTGCCACACCATCAATAAGGAGGTTGCGTCCCACATAGAATTTTTTGAAGTCAGCAATCTTCTTGACTCTTTCGATAAGGTCAGCTTCTCCCATAGTGTCTGCAACATCGAAAAACATCTTTGTCTTATTAAAGAAGGTGAGTTTGTGACGGTAAAGGACATCGTCTCCACCGATCTTAGCGGCTCTGTCACCTACTCCTAGGACAACTTCGCGAATTTCAGGAGCAAGGAGCCTCTCAAGTTCTGCAAGCTTCTTTGCATACTTTTTCTCCTTGATAAGAGGAGGACATTCTGATGGCTTAGCAGATCTGTCGATCAGCTTGGAAGCGAATGCCATACATGTAGGCTCACCACATTCCGTACAATTAGTCTGCGGTAGGTACTTGTAAGCTTCTAGTGGGCTATTTATTTTCATGTTTTACACCTCCGCTTCGATCCAGCTGGCAATGTTAACAGGCTCTGCCTCGACTATACCGAAAAGAGTCTGAGTTATCTGCTTCAAAACAGCTACGGACGTCGGGTGCATCATCATGAAAAGATCATTCCCTGCAATTGCGAGGGACAGACCTGTGACGATTTCCCAAATCGGACCTCTGTATTCTCTTGGGCCCCAGTCAGAGTCCTGGCCCAATGGGGAACCGACCATCCATGATTCACGGGCACCCCACGCGTTGGTGGTACCTGAGGACATCGGGAATGTCAGTTCATCATCACCCATTAGAGCTGCAAGACGAATGCGCTCCATATTTGTGTAGGCGTAGTCGAGACCATACCCAAGAGCTGCAGTTGTCGGGTCCATGATGATTCTGTCTCTGGGAACATTGCACTGCTTCATTAATTTCCTGTTCAGTTCCTTCTGAGCATTCATATCCAGCTGAGTCCAGGAAAGTACATCGTGATCATATTTTAGTGCAGCCTCTGCAATCTTGGCATAGTCAAGATTCAAGCTGGCAGATGCAAGGAGACAGCGCTCGCCTTCAGAAACCTCTGCTGCTTTTGAAAGAACTTCTGGATCTTTCTGCGGATTTCCGGAACCTCCTATTGCAATTGGCACATCCACAGCCTGTAGAACTTCTTCGACTGTCTTGGCTGCATCCTTGGCAGATGTATCCTTTACGAGTGGATCGGTTGAAATCAGGTGGATAGTAATCATATCGGCGTTGAACTTGTCAACGTTCTTCTTTGCCCATTCTCCTGGGCTGTCCATGACTTCATCATAGTTTTCCTTGACAGCTTTTGCAAGTCCTATGCGCATATCGAAAACGTCAATTGTAACCTGGTTTCTGTTGGGCATTGGAGCGTCAAAGTAGAATGGAAGAGCTTTTTCACCGCCTACTATTACTTGCTTCCCACGGGTTCCACCGTCTGCAGAGGTATTACCTAATGGGACTTCTTGAATCTGAGTTGTCCATTCTGCGATGTTTGCAACATCGAACTTGGCAGGGATAAGATCCTTAAGTTTCGGAGCTGCAAAGGCAGGGGAAATTCCAGGAGCGACTGCTCCTGCTGCTGCAGGGGCACCCATGCCTACAGGAACGCCGAACATACCAGCAATTCTTGCGAAGTGCTGTGCAAGCATTGCACTCTCCTGTCCGAGGATAGCAGCAAGCATCGGGTCAAAGCCGCCTCCGCCTAGTAATCCACTGAGATCAATCTCAATGTCCCCTTCTATCTTTACACCTTCAAGGGATAATATTTCCATGCCCTTAAACATGTCTGTCACTTCGGATAATTTAACTTTCTTTGCCATGTAAACCTCACCTTTTCCGTAGTTTTCCGTTCTGATGAGTGACTGAATAAATAAAGATATTATACAGATTTTACTCCAGATTCTTCCCATTATGGAAAGAAGAATTGGGACATAAGTAACTCTGCTCGTTCCTTTACATGATTTGGGTGTTCAAGCTTGAAACGGGCAAGAACTCTGTTCTCCTTNNGGGATCATACCTATCAGATTAAGTTTCAGGTCACCAGCCAATTTGACAAGTTCTTCCCGATTAGATTCTGTAACTTTGTTTGCAATAACGTGAATTCGACCAATATTTGAACCCAGCTCATCGACAAGTTCATGAATTCGTTCAGCAGTCCTGAATCCCCTCCGAGAGGCATCAGTTACAACAATAAGGTCATCGATGTCTCGAATGATCTTCCGGCTAAAATGCTCAAGCCCGGCTTCAGCATCAATAATAACCACGTCATAATTCATGATCAGCTTATCCATGATACCTCTTAAGAGGTTATTCACGTAACAGTAACAACCTGAACCTTCGGGCCTGCCCATAACAAGAAGGTCGTAGCCAGGCATTTCCTCGATAATCTCATAGACTTTGCTCTTAAGTATAGATTCCTTATTCATATCGGGATGATCAGGCCTCGGTTTTGTAATTTCAGCCTGGAGAGCTTCTTTTGCATCCCCTACTGTTTTTACTGTCTCGCAACCAAGAGTCTCGGGCAGGTTAGTATCGGCATCTGCATCAACTGCCAGTATAGACTTCCCTTTTTTGGAAAGGGAGCGGATCATAAGAGCTGATACCGCTGTTTTGCCAGTCCCACCTTTTCCCGTTATTGCAATTGTTTTAGTCACACAATACCTCATTCGATTGTTTTTTGTCTTAGGCGATAACCTGTTCGTCACTCAATTATTTCGATTACTTCTTCTCGCTGATAACCATTCTTTCAATGGATATCTTTGCCTTCTTGAAGGTGATCTTTATTCCACCAGTTTTACCAGCAGACATCATTGGCATTGCCATTGGCATTGAAGCCATTGCAGGCATCTGATAGCCAGCAGACGGCATCATCACTGGAGCTGCTGTGACAGCTACTTCCTCTTCTTCTTCCCCTTCTTCTTCTTCTTCAGCAGCTGCCCAGGTAGCAACTACCGGGTGATTCTTCTCCTGGAGGAAGGCTTTCAGAGACTGAATGTCCGCTGCATCTTTCTCGGTTGCGATCTTATCTATGATCTCTGGAGGGATGGTTTCTGCTATCTTTTCCTTGAGCATCGAAGGAAGCCAGACAACTCTGTTCCAGCCGCCATCAGCCTGGATAAACTTCGGTGAGTAGAAATAGTTGACACCGATACCAAGGAAACCTACAATCTGCTTTCCACCGCCTGTCTGACCGGCCATAGTGGAAAAACCAATACCATTAGGAGCCATTCCCTGATACTCTCTGTTAACCCAGCCAATTCCATCAACTTCAGGAATGAAAAATCCGACTACTTCAAAGCAGCCACAAGATGTATGCGGTGATTGGAAGAAAGAGTGAAGTTTAATTTTGTCAAACTCATTACTTGAAAGCTTTTTAGCGATCTCATTTACACCAGTGTATTCACCGGTATTGGCGTCGAGAAGGTCACCCTTGGCTATTTCAAATTGCGGGCCTTCTGGATCAACCTTTGCTGCTGCACGGCCATCGAACCAGTTAATTGCACCACATAGAGAAACCCTGTCTGGAGACACAACACAAACGTTTGTTGGAGCAAAGGATTGACAGAGAGTGCATCCATAGAAAACTTCCACATCTTCATCGTGGAGATCTTTTGTCCTAGCGTCTCTTACCTTGAAAATTTCCTTTGCAGTTTCCATCTGCTTCTTAACTTCTTCTTCGTCGGTGTAGAAAGTAACCTGCATTTTCTCGATAAAGGGCAGTTCTGTCTTGAAGAGCATCATAACAGCTTTTCCGAAAGGTTCAAAAGAGTCCATCTTTTTAGCAGTGTCTTTGGAAACTCTCATCCAGACATCGTACCTTTGGTTCAAATGCATTATTCCCTGACAGTAGTTAATGAAATCGTGAACACGCCTTTCGACCACAGACTCAAGGTCAGTTTCTACAAGTTCTCCGCCGATGTGGAAGATCATTGCCCAAGGATAAGTCTCGCCCTCTTTCATATCTTTGAGGTCGGGACCGATAATCTTAACCTTATCATCTTCAATCTCATCCATGGGTTTTGCTCGGACAAGTTCGAGCCCGAAGGATTTCGGGCCACCTAATTCAACGAACATTCCTTCCTTTCTTATTCTTTCTCCTTCATACATTGGAGAAATCTCAAATGGGAATTCTTCCATTGTGTTTTCGCCTCCTTAATCAAATTTATAAAAGGTCAATTATTTCGTCCAATGCAGCAATGTGATCTTCCCTGCTAAGATTTCCGAAAGACATTGTTGCGTTCTGTATGTAATTTTTGTCTATTGAGATTGCTTTTACATCACTGAAGTTTTTAGTTGCAGATAACACCTGATTGATATAATATTTCTTGTGGCCTAGCAGAATGATTGTTTCATAGTTACCACTGCCATAAAGTCCAGGCCAGTTAGGATCTGTCAGATAGAAGCCAAGCTGATGCAAGTTAATGTATTTGGCTTTAACATCTTTATTGACAAAACCAGGCATTGAAGTACCAGTTGCTGCAATTGGGATATTTTTTGCCTTTGCAATCTTCACTGCACGATCCAAAATTTCAGGATCGAGAACTCCAGTTCCGACTACTAAAAGTGGATTCTTAGCCTTTGAAATCAGCTTGGCAGCAACTTCCGTCGTAATAGCTCTTGAAGTCTTTACACCGTAGGTGGTGAACAATTTAGTGTTTTTGGTAGTATCAACCATCTTCAGGCCTCCTTGCAAAGTCTCTGAAGGTTAGTCGGCTGTGCAGAGACATCGAACTTAATCTTCGGGCCGGAAATGATCTTCTTCTTCTTCCAGTCGATTTCCCATCCATGCTCGGATTCAAGCTTCTTCAGGAGCATTTCACGCTTGGCGAGTGGTAAATCAGCTTCATTCCTGACAAACTTCCACCAATCTTCAGGTATGATACCAAGGTACTTCTCGCTGAGTTCTATCCAGTGGGTTAACTTAATGGATCTGCCCATGTTATTGTCAGACACACGGATACAGTTCTTTGCTATCATTACACAGGCTTCCTGCCAGGTTTCTGCAGTGGTAAGGAGGAATTCTGGTGATGGCGGGACTGACAGTTCTGAACCGTTTCTGCTATCGTAAACTTTCCACTTGCTGTCATCATAGGTCTTTGCGATCAGAGCTCTCCTATACTTTCCGCTGTGAGGACCAAGTACTGCAGGGATACCATACATGTTACATCCAGTGCCAATGGCAGCTGCCTTCTGGGAGTATGCACCCCATGCAAGTCCTACTGCACCGACCCGGTTGAGTGTGTAGTCTGCGATTTCGGCAAGGTTGCCTGAAAGGTTTCTTCCAGCAAAGATTGCAGCGACCTTATGGGCTGTACCTGAAATGTGAGCGTTCGACACACATGATCCAGTATTAAGAATGTTACCTTTTTCGAATCTACCTGGGAATCTCTCGTAAAGAGTCTTGCCGTCTGCATCTTTGAACATACCAATGTCCATTGCAGAACATCCGGAAACCGCAATCAAGTAATTTCTATTAAGAAATTCCTCTGCAATGTTATACACATCTTTGGTGCCTGCAGGGTAATTGGAACATCCAATAATTGCAATGACACCAGGAGTAGTACCCATAACCAGATTCAGCCCTTCGGCCCTGATTTCGGCATCACTTACCTGACCTCTTCCGGCTCTTACCAGACCCTTCTCTTCTGAGATTGCTTTCAATGCAGCCTTCTCAATCAGGTTAAGGACAGGTATCTCTTTGTTGCAAACCTGCTCGCACCTGCGGCAGCCTATACAGAGATCATGCAGCTCTTCGAGAGCAGAGTAGTCTCCTCCTTTAGCTACTGCAATTGCTTCTGGGATTGTTAGCTCTTCTGGGCATGCAAGTGCACATTCTCCACAGTCCACACACTTGGCAACGAGCTCTTTCATTTCTTCGTCTGTGGGAATAGCTGTGAGTCCTTCTGCATCGCGGATAGGGGCCATTGCAAGAGCAACTTTGGGCACGAGTTCTCCGAGTTTTTCGTAGTCCAGCATCACACAGCCTGGGATCTTGCCAGTCTTCAGGTCTTCGACAATTGCATCGACATCATCATTGGTCCTGTCTGGCAGACCATACATAATCTTTTCATTGGATGCGATGACAGGGATTTTAAGTTTCTGGCCCTCCTCGACAAGGTCAGCCCTTACGCACTGTTCATCTAGAACGATTACATCAGGAATTCCAGAGCGTACTATTTTCAATTCCTTTGAAATGGTACCGACGATCTTTGCATATGGGGCTTTCCTGTCTTCCCTCTTATACCTAGTCATATCGAATGCGGTACAACAAAGACCTCCAATTTCCATCTTGTCAGTCAGGTCATGGTCTTCCATGTAATCCATGATATATGTGACACCGGCAACGTTGTGTCCGATAGCAATTATAACTGGTTTCGTTTGATCGATTGTCCCTATACCGACTTCCACAAGAGGAACATCAGGATCAGACTTTGGGAATCCAAGTGCAGTAACCTGAGCGATATCGGAAACTTCCATGCCAACATGATCAAGAATTCCNNGCAAGCATTGACTTGTTATCGTAGTCAATAGCTGCTGCTTCCTGTCCTGCATGTATGGTTGCAAGCAGCTGGCCTACCTCTTCTTCAACATATTCCATTATGGGTTTAAGGTCGCCGAGGGTCTTCGGCTGTTGACCTGTAACAAGCTGAATGTTGGGAGCAATTACATTTGATGCGCCCATGTTAATCGGCATGTCTTCCCCAAAGATGTCAATAATATGATCAAGTATGTGACGGCCATGGGCACTGTGACATGCACAACCTGTGACACAGCGTAGTAGGAACTCTCTTGCAGTCTGACCCTTCAGATCAATACCACAAGCGCCTCTCTTGTTTCCTTCCAGGTTACACGGTCCAAAGGTACAGTAACAACACTGATCACACATTGGGGTGTAAACAGGCTCATAGCGGTCGAACAAAGTAAAACTCCAGTCCCTTAATGTTGCAATTGACGGGAATGGAGTCGGACCCATGGGACCTGCTGTTGGAACTGCTGTTTCAACAGCCGCTTTTGCTGCTCCTACAATATTATTTATAGTGATCTGAACAGACTCCAGATCTTCTATAGAAAAACTCCCGGTAGTTAGCTTGCTCATATGAGCTTTTCCTCCTAAATTTGTTTTAAGTGATTTTCACCAAGAAGATTGCAATTTTAGGTATTGACATATATATAAATCGGCCAATTTTTCTTATTGTATGCGTAAAATTACAATTTTCTAAATAAGTTTTTTTATGCAGTACTACATTTACACTTTATTTTTTTGAATACTTTCACCATACCAACGTTTTTCAAATAAACCTTTTTAAGGGGATATTCTTTCTGAATAGTTTTTTAAGTGCCTTATTCTCTTCAAAATCATTTTTACACCCTTAGCTCAAGGAACTGTTTTTGCCAACGATTGAGACCTTAATATTGAACAGGAGTCGCTATCGATGGATAATGAACAATAAACAATGCCTAAATGTACCAAATCTATATAACATTTTCTAATTTATAACGTCCTATTTCGATATGGGTAAAATGAAAATATCCAAAAAAAGAATAAGTGAATCATCCTTCCTGTTGCTACGCAACTAGTAAGAATATTCCGGGTTCGTTCCTTTTTCATTGAAAAATCAGTATTGTGCTAATTCCATGTGTTCGTAGATGTCAAGAAACATGAAATTTTGATCTTTACTAGATAATTTTTTAATTTTGATTACTGCATTGATATCCATAATCATGTTTTGCCTTGTAATCTGGTGAGACATTCCCACTCTCTTTTAATATAATTAAAGTTATGATGCCTACGAATGATATAACTATAAATCTATAGAGAATCAACTATAAATTATAGAGAATCCCGATTTATTTCTAATTTTTTCGTAGAAAAAATGTTTATGAACAAAAATTAATTTAACATATCTAATTATAGAGGCAAACAAAATTTTAATATTAATTATGTAATCTTTCATTATTTTTGGTAATTTTTAAAATTTAGTAACAAGTCTATCCTTAAAATGATCTCTACTTTAACCCACGATGTTTAAAATGATAAAAAATCCAGAAAATAAAAAAACCTCAAATTAATAGAGAATATTTCGATAAACTCCAATTTTTGACTGGTTACATATAAAACGTATATAAACAATTTGTTGAAATCGGATGTTTATCGAAATTATTTATAATGCAGCAGCGGATAATAGATATGGAAATTGAATTAGACAATCACGATCTATTTCGAAACACTGAGATTTCTGGAAAAATTCTTAAGTTCTCAGAAGAATATGGGAAAAAAAGTTTTCCAAACGTTAGTCGATACTTTTGGAAAATAATTTATTGCCTGATTATCAATTCTGGGAAAAATAAAAGTGGTTTCCAGAGAGTTTATTCCCTGGTAAAACTTAATTTTTTTCCGGTTGAGTATTCTTCAGCAAAGGCAGCACGCAGCTTGTCTTCTTCTTATTTAGACAGGTCGGAAGCAATGAGTATC
>PMJC01000005.1 GCA_003157235.1 Methanosarcina sp. | reverse complement strand
ACTTTTACTGATTCCCAGAACCCGCATATTACATCATACGGACACGAGCTTGCACTGAGCGTTGTTTTCGAATCAGGTTTTCAACATCTGGCCGACCGGCCATCGGGATATTGCGAATTACCCGATGCCGCCAGAACTTTCCTTAAAGAAGTCCCTAATGCCTGGGACAATACGAAATTGCTTGACGGCTATCCCGGCCGCGATATAATTATTGCCCGTCAGAAAGGTGATTCATGGTACATTGGAGGACTAAATTCCGAAAGAATTGATAAGACCAAGATCCTTAAATTTGACTTTTTACCTGATGGCGTTAAATACAAACTGACTCTTATATCTGACGGTAAACACGATAAAGAATTGGAAACTCAATATATTGCAGTAGATAAATCAAGCTCCGTAAGCGTGAAATTATTACGCAGGGGAGGGTTTGCCGCAAAATTGAAACGAATACAATAAATATATCCATCTTATTCATTGCAGACATTATAAATATAATTATTATGAAGAAAGCTTTATTTTTTACCCTAGGCTTAATTCTGACCTCAAGTCTCTGGGCGCAGAAATTTCCATATCAAAATTCTGGTTTAAGCTCTGAAGAACGGGCCAAAGATTTGATATCCCGTTTAACGATAAGTGAAAAAGCAACCCTGATGTGCGACATATCGGATGCAATACCACGGTTGGGCATAAAAACATTTAACTGGTGGAGCGAAGCATTGCATGGCCTTGCAAATAATGGTAACGTTACTGTTTTCCCGGAACCTGTCGGAATGGCAGCCTCATTCGATGACCAAATGGTATATCGTATTTTTAACGCAACTTCAGACGAAACTCGTGCCAAATACAACGAGTCAAAACAAAAGGGTCAGGAAAATAAGCGGTTCCTTAGCCTTTCAGTTTGGACTCCCAATGTTAACATTTTCCGGGATCCTCGTTGGGGACGAGGACAGGAAACATATGGAGAAGATCCCTACCTGACATCACGCATGGGAATATCGGTGGTAAAAGGATTGCAGGGACCTTCCGATTCTAAATATAAAAAGCTGCTGGCTTGCGCAAAACATTTTGCCGTGCACTCAGGGCCGGAATGGAGTCGTCATGAAATTAACCTCAATAATGTTGATCCGCGTGATTTATGGGAAACCTATCTTCCCGCATTTAAGGCATTGGTTCAGGAAGCCGATGTACGAGAGGTAATGTGCGCCTATCAGCGGTTGGATGATGAACCATGCTGCGGAAATTCACGATTGCTTCAAAAGATATTAAGGGATGGATGGGGCTTCAAGTATTTGGTCGTTTCCGATTGTGGCGCTATCACAGATTTTTATACAAGTCATAAAGTCTCGTCTGATGCGGTTCATGCTGCGTCAAAGGGAGTTTTGGCAGGAACAGATGTTGAATGCATGTGGAATGACCATAATTTTAAAAAATTGCCCGATGCAGTGGCAAAAGGTTTAATTACTGAAGAAGAAATTAACCGGCATTTGTTACGGGTTTTGATAGGCCGTTTTGACCTGGGCGAAATGGACGATGATGCCATTGTGCCGTGGGCTAAAATTCCAATGTCGGTTGTCAATAATGATGAGCATAAGAAACTTGCGTTAGATATGGCCCTTGAATCAATGACCCTTCTTCAGAATAAAAACAATATACTCCCCCTGAAGAAATCAGGCAAGAAAATAGCTGTAATTGGCCCAAATGCCAATGATAAACCTATGTTATGGGGAAATTATAACGGAACGCCGGTAAGGACAATAACTATTCTCGAGGGAATTTCTTCTAAGCTTTCATCCGATAAGATTGTATATGACAAAGGATGTGATCTGGTTGAGGATAAGGTAACTGAAAGCTATTTTTCGAAATGTTCTATTGATGGTAAAAAAGGTTTTAAAGCCACTTACTGGAATAATACAGACCTTAAGGGCGATATTGTTGCTACACAACAGATTACTGAACCTATAAAATTAACTGTTGCCGGGCAGCACGAATTTGCGCCAGGGGTTCGGCTTGAAGGCTTTTCGGCTAAATATGAGACTGAGTTCGTTGCATCTCAAAGTGAAGAGATTGTATTCAAATGTGGAGCTACCGGACACTTTGAATTGCTTGTAAATGGAGAATCAGTTGCTAAGTATGATAATTGGAGAACACTTCCGTCACGACATCCATTCAAGGTAGAAAGTGGTAAAAAGTATAAAATTGAAATCAATTATGCTCAGTTGAACGATTGGCAGGCAAACATCGAGTTTAATTTTGGTAAAGAAGTAGATGTTGATTATACCGACCTCTTAAAGAAACTTCAGGGAACTGATGTTGTTGTATTTGTCGGCGGACTTTCTACACAACTCGAAGGAGAAGAAATGCCGGTGTCATATCCTGGTTTCAAGGGCGGCGATCGCACCGATATAGAGCTTCCTTTAGTCCAGCGTAATTGCTTAAAAGCTTTAAAACAAGCCGGGAAAAAGGTAATTTTCGTGAACTGTTCCGGATCTTCCCTTGCTTTATTGCCCGAAACAGAAAGTTGTGCTGCTATCCTCCAGGCCTGGTATGGAGGCGAATCCGGAGGTCAGGCTGTGGCCGATGTACTTTTTGGAGATTATAACCCATCGGGTAAATTACCAGTCACTTTCTACAAGAGCTCGCAACAATTGCCCGATTTCGAGAATTACTCGATGAAAGGACGGACTTATCGCNNCTATATGTCTGATCCACTCTTTCCCTTTGGTTTTGGACTGAGCTATACGACTTTTTCAATCGGGACAGCCGTGATCTCCAGAAATAAAATCAGCAAGGACGGAAACGTTGAACTTACTGTTCCCGTTTCAAATACAGGGAAACGGACCGGAACAGAAATCATCCAGGTTTATGTTCACAAAGTAAATGATACGGATGGACCTCTTAAAACGTTGAAGGGATTCAAGAGGATTGAATTGGCTGCCGGAAAATC
>PMJC01000292.1 GCA_003157235.1 Methanosarcina sp. | reverse complement strand
ATTTCCAATAAGGGCATAATAAGGGCAATGGGTGGATCCATCAGTACTGGAAAAGAAGCAAATGTCTTCTATGCGGAGGGTCCGGAAAAAGAACTGGCAGTAAAAATATATAGAATTTCCAGCAGCACTTTCAGGGCTATGGACGCCTATATTATGAAAGACCCTCGCTTCACAAACATCCGAAATAACAAGAGGGATATAATTTTTGCATGGACACGCAAGGAGTTTCAGAACCTTAAACGTGCAAAAAAAGTAGGAGTCAGGGTACCTGAGCCGATATTTGCCGAGAAAAACATTCTTATCATGGAGTTTATGGGAAAAAACGAGATACCATATTCTCCCCTGAAGAACACACCTCTTGAAAACGATGAACAAAAACTTGTTTTTGATACAATAGTCGAATACATACGTCTCCTCTATAAAGAAGCAAACCTTGTACATGCAGATCTTAGCGAATACAACATTTTAATTGATCCAAATAATTTGGCTCCTATATTCATTGATATGGGGCAATCTGTAACCCTGGGACATCCTAATGCTCGCGAGTTTCTCTATAGGGACATACAAAATATACTTCGGTTCTTCAGACGCTATGGGATCAAAGACAAACCTGAAGAACTATTTACAAAAATACAGGCGGAATAACATGACTCAGTATGTCAAAATACCCCATGAGAGAGTTGGAGTAATTATAGGCCCGAAAGGAGAACTTAAAAAATTTATCGAAGACAAAACTGTATGTCAATTGGACATTGACAGCGACAGTGGAAAAATAGATGTCACCTGTGAAGGAGATTCGTTGAAAGAATTCAGGATTCTAGAAACTCTCAAAGCGATAGGAAGAGGTTTTAGTCCCGAAAAAGCCCTTGAACTTTNNTAAAGGGCCGGATTATAGGAAGGAATGGGAGAACCAGAGAACTGGCAGAAACTCTAATAAACGTCAAGATCTCAGTATACGGGAAAACTGTATCAATTCTTGGCTACCCTGAACAAAATACTATAATAAGAACAGCCATAAAGATGCTACTTGATGGAGCTACCCACGGAGTAGTTTACAAGTTCCTGGAAAAAAAGCATCAAGAACTTTTGCAGTCCCAGCTAGACTCAATTGATTTTTATTGATTCGTAAAAATTAATCTCCATAAACATACTTAGTTTTTCACTTAAATAATTGAATTAAACTTTTTTATAAAATACTTTTCTTTTTTGTTAAAGAAATATCATTTGTCATTACGATTGTGCTTTATTCCGTTTCTTCGAAGTCTTCTTCTGATTTTCTCCCATCGCCTTCCAAGAAATTGCCCCTCCCAGGCCTTGCATTAATGGATTCCTCAATCCATATAACCTCACCTCTGGATAAAGTATACTTAGGGAAGACTGCATCCATGCCTTCAAAAGGTGTCCAACCAGCTTTACTATGCAGCATCTCAGCTTTAATAGGTTGAAGAGCACGCGGATCCACAATTATAAGATCCGCATCAAAACCTACTTCAAGCCTGCCTTTAGCATGACGATCAAGCCCGAAAGACTTTGCCGGATTCCAGCTTGTAATCATTATCATCTTTGCAAGGGGAAGGATATTTTTCCTGACTGCGGCAAGCATGAGAGGCATAAGAGTTTCAACTCCAGGCACACCGGAGGGAGCAAACCTTATATCAGTATCCTTTTCGGATTCAAGATGTGGAGCGTGATCTGAAGCTACCATATCAATAGTTCCATCATTTATCCCGTTTACCAGAGCTTTGATACTGTGGCTCCCCCGAAGAGGTGGATTCATTTTGCCAAAAGATCTGAGTTTCTCACAGTTCCGTATAGAAAGAAAAAGGTGATGAGGAGTAACTTCACAAGTAGAAAGAGGTATTTTGTTTTCCCTTCTCGCAAGAAATTTTTCTTTTCTTATAAGGCCTATAGCTTCAAGGGTGCTTATATGGCAAAAATGTGCCTTAACGTTTAGTTTGGAAATAATCTCAAGGGCTTTTTGAACAGCAACTGCTTCGCATTCATTGGGGCGTACTTTTGAATGATAGTCATAAGAAATATCTCCTTTTAGAAGCCTTTCCAGCTCGAAACATATCTCTTCGTCTTCAGCATGAATACTTGCAAGGGCTCCGAGTCTTTTAATTTCGGAGAGGGCTTCATTGAATATCTTTTCAGTGATATTTAACCCACCTGTAGACTCAGCCATGAAAATTTCTCCAAAAGCAGTAACTCCTGATTTCCAGAGCTTTTCTAAATTATTTATATTCCCCGTTACCCCACCATTGATCCCAAAATCAATAATGGACTTTCCTCTGGCAAGTTTAAGTTTTTGTTCAAAAGATCGCCTGTCCGTTG
The DNA here is from genome assembly GCA_003157235.1 of Methanosarcina sp. Lineage (GTDB taxonomy): Archaea > Halobacteriota > Methanosarcinia > Methanosarcinales > Methanosarcinaceae > Methanosarcina. The sequence goes on along the minus strand of PMJC01000292.1, from coordinate 883 downwards.
TAGGGGGAATAGTATTTGGCTGGTCTATGACAGTAGTAATTCCTCCAGCAGCTGCAGCACAAGAACCTGTATACCAATTTTCCTTTGTTGTCATGCCGGGTTCTCTGAAATGAACATGCACGTCAATTCCTGCAGGTAGGGTAAGAGCACCATCAGCATCTATAATCAGATCAGAACTCGATACTCGGAGGTCTTTTCCAATTTTTATAACCTTGCTACCTTTAATAATGATTTCTGCAGGCTGAAGAGAATTATTGTGATAGATCCTTGTATTTTTTATAAGAATATCAGGCATTTGCATCTATATGTTTAAAAATATACTTAAAACCAATAGTTACGAATAACTATTCTTATTTGGTTACATTCTTTACTCAATAGTTATCAAAGAACTTTTTCCGTACTTCTTAATTCCATTTTTAGTAATTGCCTTCTCCGGAAATTTATGTAATATTGATTAATAGCCCTACAATATTTTTGAGATTCGATGATATTTTGAAAACCGAGAACTACTAAGCTGTAAATAGTTAGCTATAGGCTTTTAGAGCTTAAGTAGGTCACAAATGGAAATTTCAATTCCTTCCTCGATTTTATTTACTTCTGTCTCAAAAACAAGCTTTCTTTTAGCAATCTTTACTTCAAGATCTATAAATACAACCAAATAATATCTAAAAATCATATAAATTATTTTTCCAATACAAACTTTGTGAGCAGATCCAGTTATTGATACTATTCCGGTTATTATAAATCACCCAAACTTACCTGTAATTTAATTCTCAGTACTGCGTTCACGAGGGTTATGAAAAATTTATTTAGTTTGCCCAAACTCAATAAATGGTTCCGTTGCAAAAAATCTGGCTCCCTTGCAAAATCAGAAAAAACCTTC
>PMJC01000308.1 GCA_003157235.1 Methanosarcina sp. | reverse complement strand
AGAGCAGGTATTATGGGAGACACCGATATCGCATACCCTATCATGGCTCTCCCGCTTACAGCTTGGATGGCAGGAATTGCAGATTCTGTTAGCACTTCCTACTGGGAAACCGTGCTGACTTCAATTTTCACCATAAGGTATGGTGACCTAATGATCCTCCATAGCATGGAGCCATATGCCATTCTGCCAGAAGTGCATCTTGCCGAGACCATCTACACCGACCCGAGGACTCCTGTCTCCGTGGATGGAGGTATGTATAAGGTTGGAGAACCTGATAAAGACTCTCCAGTGTTCTTTACCACTAACTTCGCTCTTACATATTACACTGTAGAAAGCGATATTGCAGCAAATGGCATCGTATGCTGGCTGCTTGCAGTTGACACCGATGGTATTGGTGTGGAAGCTGCTGCTGCCGGTGGTCAGCTGAATGCTGCCAAGGTAAAGGATGCTTTTGATAAGGCTGGTTTCGACCTCAAGAAAGATGTTAATCATAACACCCTTATCATTCCAGGTCTTGCAGCCCGTCTTCAGGGTGACCTCGAAGATTTACTTGATGCAAAAGTCAAGGTTGGTCCAATGGACTCCGGCCGTATCCCCGGATGGATGGAGAAGAACTGGCCACCCAAATAAGTCAGGACGTAATTTAAAATCTGAAAACATCTGTGTCTTTCTGACACGGAGCTTTTTTCTTTTTTAAAATGAGATTTTGTTATTTTCTTTTTAGTTAATTTGTAGCTTTTCAGAAAACTCAGTCTTTTTGAGTTTTTTGGCTCCAATCTCAGTAATAGATTGCAGTAGACATTTGTTTCTGCATAAGTAATCAATACTCTCTAAAATAAATACGTTTATCAAAGAAAATATATAAGTCTCAAAAATTTTCCTTTTTTGAATTATTCTCTTTTGATATTTTGTTTCATCTTTTATATCGTGTCTTTGTAATAAGATATCATATATTTGTGGCAATTTACTGTGATCCCTATCGAAAATAAGGCAATGTGGCTATTATATAAATGCTTATATAACATAACTATCTATTTTAATCCTATTAACTATATATTTCTCAAAATCAATCATAATGGCATCTACTNNATTCAGCTATTTTTAAATATCATAAGTATGCTTAACATGTGAACTGCTCAAGTATCAACAGCAGGAACTTTGCTTCCTAAATATTTCTTAAATTTACTACTCCAAGAAAATTATTAATAAGGATTACAGATGAATTCAGTCACATGCCCAAAATGTGGGATAGAATGTAGTAAACTTTTTAATTTTGTTTGCAGGGACTGTTTTTTTGAAACCTTCAAACTTATTGAACTGCCACTTATTCTCCATGTAAGTATATGCTCAAATTGCGGAGCATATTTTCATAAGAGCAGGTGGGAAAATATTGGCAAGATAGAGTCTATACTGCTCAATGCTGTAGAAAATGTCATTTTAATTCACATTGAGGCAAAAGATGTGAAAATATCTCTCGAACCCAAAGAGATTACGCCTTATGTATACACGGTGAGGGTTGAAGTCGAAGCGGTGATCAATGAAGAATTCGTCCATGGAGTGGGTGAAACTGAAGTGCGGATTCAGCGAAAGGCATGTGATATGTGTAGCAGGGAGTCAGGAGGATACTTTGAAGCCATTATCCAGATCAGAGCCGCCGGCAGATTCCCAACTGAAGATGAAAAAAGGCGTTGTTCTGCCATCTCTAGGAAAGTCATAGAGAGCATGAAGAAAAAAGGGGATCGCCTTGCATTTATAAGTGAAATCCGAGAAAAGAAAGAAGGCCTAGATCTTTATATAGGGTCTATGAATGTTGGCCGGCAGGTCTGTCGCTTAATCACCTCAAAATTGGGTGGCAGCTTTGCCGAATCTCCTACTCTTATAGGAATGAGAGACGGTAAAAATATTTATAGNNAAAAAGGTTAATGGGATTTCTCTTGAGGATGGCTCCAGATTCATTTCAACCCCTGAGAAACTGAAAGGTGCAGAAAAAATAGCTAATATAGAGGATGCAGTTTTGACAGTACTGGTTTCAATAGAAAAAAATGCAATTCTAGTACTTGATCCCGATAGCTATGAGACTGTGGCTATAAAGAAACCTTTATCATTCCGTGCTGATGCAGGTAGTGAAATCCTCGTCCTGAAAACTCCTTATGGAATCTTTGCTCTGATACGTTCATAGATTCTGGCAAACAAAATGGGAACAGTCGAGGATAAATGCAGAATATTCTTGTAATCGGATTTAGTACCCGAAATATTGTATGCTCTGCGAGGAGAGCAGGCTATAATGTTTATTCTATCGATGCATTCCGTGATCTTGACCTGCAAAAATGCGCATATGGTTCGGTTCTTCTTGAATTCAGAACTGCAAAAAAATTGCAACAACTCGATTTTTCTAAGATAAAGGTTAAAATGGATTCATTTGAGCTGAAGTTTGATGCCATTGTACCGGGTTCGGGTATTGGAATGGTTGATTACAATAGTTTTCCCTGCCCCCTTCTTGCCAGCTCTCCAGATGCCGTGCAGAAAGCCTCAGATAAGCTGTACCTTTCCAAAAGGCTTGATGCCCTTGGTATCTCTCACCCTCACTGCTATTCTCCTGAAGAATTAGATACAATCGAATGTCCAGTCATAATTAAACCCGCCTTAGGCGGAGGAGGAACCTTCAATAGGATTGCCAAGAGCAAACAGGAGATTCTATCTATACTCGATGAGTTATTCGGTTTGAATCCGGAACTCACTGATCAGACAGTCATTATTCAGGATTTTCTGGAAGGTATTTCCTCAAGTGTCTCTTTGCTGTCCACAAAGAATGAAGCTCTTTCAGTAGCTGTGAATGAACAGTTAATAGGTATATCTTGGCTTTCGAGGCTTCCCTTTGCCTATTGTGGAAATATAACTCCTTTTAGGACTGAGCAAGCAGAAGAAATGGAAGCACTTGCTGAAGATCTGGTTCTCCGATTCAAGTTACTGGGCTCAAATGGAGTGGACTTTCTGTTCACGGAAAATGGGCCTGTAGTGCTTGAGATAAACCCAAGATTTCAGGGAAGTCTCGATACTATCGAGAAGGCAATGGATATTAATCTCTTTGAAGCTCACGTTGACTGCTTCAGGGGAGACCTCCCAGACAAACCTAATGCGAAATGTTTTGCTGCAAGAGGGATTTTTTACTCAGATCGGGAACTTTTTATAGACAGAGAGCTCATGGACATCATTATTAAGGAAAAATGCGCAGACATCCCTCCCCAAGGAACTGTTGTAAAGCCTGACTGGCCTCTCACTTCCCTGTTTTCATGCACCTCTACTAGGGAAGATGCAGTCCTATTCCTTGAAAGGGGGGCAAAAAGAATAGATACTTTTATTGAAAATCAAACGAAATCTAGAGGCAATGACTGAGCCTCGTTGGAAGAATGTAAAATTCAATCTTTCTGAAGTTTTAATTTTCCAGAGCATGTAAGTTTCTGGAAAGCGGAATATAAACTTTAATACAGATGTGTGCAATTCATATAGGGATTTAAGGTGAATACGTTGGTCGAATTTAATGACAAGGTAATTAGCGGATACCTCACGAGCCTTGTAGGGGAAGAGGGGCTCAAAATGATAGGAGATATGCCTGAAGGTGATGTTACAGATGAAGAGATTGCGGCAAAGAGTGGAGTACTGCTGAACACTGTGAGAAGAACTCTTTTTATACTTTACGAAAATAAATTCGCAATCTGCCGTAGGGAGAGAGATTCAAACAGCGGATGGTTGACATATCTCTGGCATTTGGACTTTTCTGACATAGAGCATCAGCTTATGAGGGAAAAGAAAAAACTTCTTAGAAATTTAAAGGTTCGCTTCGAATTTGAGGAAAACAATGTTTTCTATATGTGCCCTCAAGGTTGTGTTCGCCTTCTTTTTAACGAAGCTACAGAAACTGAATTTCTCTGCCCAATGTGTGGAGAAGACCTGGCCTACTATGACAATTCTCTTTTTGTAGGAGTCCTGAAGAAACGCGTAGATGATCTTAGTTCGATATAGGAGATCTGTCTTGATCACTAGAGTAGAAGCTATAAAGTTGTTTGAAGAAACAGGATGTGCTTCTAATGTTATCGAGCACTGTGAAGAAGTTGCTTCCCTCGCATATGAGATTGCAAATAAAGTGAAGGAAAAAGGACACGAAATAAACCCTGAGCTAGCTTATTTAGGAGCTTTGCTACACGATTTTGGGAGATGTTATACTCATGCAATCTCTCATGCTGTAGAAGGTTTCGAGCTGGCTAAAGCCAGAGGAATAGATTCAGAAGTTTCCGAAATAATAAAAAGGCATATAGGAGCGGGAATATCTAAAGAAGAGGCAAGGTATATAGGGCTTCCGGAGGATGATTATTTCCCACGCAGCCTTGAAGAAAAAATCGTTGCCCATGCAGATAATCTTGTTAAGGGAACTAAGAGGATTACCATAGAGGAGAGAATGGCACTAATGCGTAGAAACAAAGTATCAAAGAAAGTGATTAAGAGGGTTCAAAAACTCGCGGAAGAAATAGATGAACTTTCCAACTAAACTCTGGATCTTTTAGGATAATAGGGAAAGATGGATACTTGAATAAAAAAGAAACAAATATTGTTACAAATATTCTTTTTAATTAAACTGCAAACGCATTTAGTAAAACAAAGGCGGAAAACTTATATATAGCAATATTAATAATGGGATAATGGATTGCTAAATTTTGTGATTTAAGCTAAAAATTCTCACCTCACTAAAACATTTTTTTAGCGACATTTTCTCATTTTTTAACTTATTATGAGGGTATGTTTATGGATAATAATGAATATTTAAAGGGCACAACTACCGTAGGAGTAGTTTGTACAGACGGTATAGTCCTCGCAAGCGAACAGAGAGCCACAATGGGAAATTTCATCGCAAGTAAAACCGCAAAGAAGGTTTATCAGATCGATGACCTTGTAGGCATGACAACTGCTGGTTCTGTAGGGGATGCCCAGCAACTTGTGCGGCTCGTAAATGTGGAATCACAACTCTACAAGATGCGCAGGAATGAATCCATGACAATCAAAGGAATTGCAACTCTAATGGCAAATTTCTTAAATGCCAACCGTTACTACCCTATGATGGTCCAACTTCTGATAGGTGGAGTTGACAAACACGGCCCTGCTATTTACTCACTGGATCCTCTTGGCGGAAGCATCGAAGAAACAAGGGTATCATCTACTGGTTCTGGTTCTCCCATGGCATATGGAATACTTGAAGATCAGTATAGGGAAGATCTGACTGTTAAGGAGGGCCTTAATCTCACTATCCGGGCTATCCATAATGCAACTAAAAGGGATTCAGCGTCGGGGGAAAATATTGATGTAGTGGTAATTACGAAGGAGACATTCAAAAGGCTGGATCCCGAAGAAGTAAAATCCATCAGAGCTTCGTTAAACTAAATAATTTAAATTGTTGATTTTTTATTAAGATTAAACTAACATCTTTTTCAACTTATTATTTTTCCAATATATACTTTTCCATTTTTTTGACAAAAAGGAAGATTCTTAATGCCTATTGAAGACGTGCTATTAGACCTCAAGCATAAAATTGAGAAAAATCTACCTGAAGGAGTTACAATTACCGACGTCGAATTTGAAGGGCCTCAACTTGTGTTATACACTGAAGATCCCCGTAAATTCGCAGATGACGGGAACATTATCCGTAATCTAGCAAAAGAACTCAGAACGCGTATTGCCATGCGTCCAGATCCAAGAGTGCTTGCAACTCCTGAAGACTCGATTTCTATAATCGAAGATGTTGTTCCTAAAGAATCAGGGATATCGAGCTACTATTTTGACCCTGACTCCGGAGAAGTTATCGTTGAAGCTGAAAAGCCTGGCCTTGTCATAGGAAAACATGGGGCAACCCTAAGGGATATCACAAAACAAATCGGCTGGATTCCAAAAGTTGTTCGGACCCCTCCCATCAAATCCCGTACAGTAAAAAATATTCGTGAGTTCATGAGGAACAATCTTAAGGAAAGAAAAGAAATCCTTAAATCCGTGGGGAGGAAAATTCATAAAGAGTGTACATCCAAAGATCAGTGGGTGAGGATCACATCTCTTGGGGGGTGCAAAGAAGTTGGAAGGAGTTGTTTTCTACTCTCTACTCCCGAGTCAAGAATTATGATTGACTGCGGAGTCAATATAGGCTCGGACGAAAACATGACTCCGTATCTCTATGTTCCTGAAGTCTTTCCCTTGAATCAGATAGATGCCGTAGTAGTTACTCATGCTCATCTGGATCATCAGGGGCTTGTTCCTCTGCTTTTCAAATATGGATATGAAGGGCCTATATATTGCACACCTCCTACAAGGGATCTGATGGTATTGCTACAGCTCGATTATATTGATGTGGCGGCAAAAGAGGGGAAAAAGATTCCTTACGGGTCTGGGATGATAGCAAAAACCCTCAAGCATACAATTCCTCTGGACTATGAGGAAGTAACAGATATTGCTCCAGATATCAAATTGACTTTTCATAATGCAGGTCACATCTTAGGTTCTGCAATTTCCCATTTCCATATCGGAGACGGGCTTCATAATGTAGTTATTACGGGTGACTACAAGTATGAGAAAACCAGGCTTTTCGACCCTGCTGTTAATAGGTTCCCTCGAGTTGAAACAGTTATCAGTGAAGCTACTTATGGGAATTCGAACGCATTTCAGCCTGCACTTAAGGACGCAGAAAGGCACTTGCAGATGGTAGTCAAGAATACCGTGGAACGAGGGGGAATTGCCCTCATTCCAGCTTTTTCTGTGGGTAGAAGCCAGGAGGTAATGATAGTACTCGAGGAATCAATAAAGAAAGGTTTGATTCCTGAAGTGCCGGTCTACCTTGATGGCATGATCTGGGAGGCTACAGCAATCCACGCGACACATCCCGAGTACTTAAACAATGATTTGAGGAAGTTGATTTTCCAGAAAGGTCAGAATCCCTTCCTATCAGATTGTTTTAAGCCAGTTGACTCTCATGAGGCACGCCAGAAGATAATCCAGAACCCACATCCGTGTGTCATTCTTTCAACCTCAGGCATGATGAATGGAGGACCTGTTATGGACTATTTCAGAAACTTTGCCGAAGATCCACACAATACTCTTGTATTTGTAGGGTATCAGGCCGATGGGACAATCGGACGCAGGATCCAGAAAGGATGGAAGGAAATCCCGATGACAGGAAAGAACGGGAGCACTGAGATTCTGAAAATGAACATGGAAGTTCAGGTAGTCGACGGCTTCTCTGGTCACTCAGACAGAGCGCAACTTATGGATTACGTCAAAAGGATGCAGCCCCGTCCTGAAAGAGTATTTACCGAACATGGGGATGAAAAGGCTTGTGTTGATCTTGCAAGTTCAATTTACAAAAAACTTAAGATTGAAACTCGGGCTCTAACAAACCTGGAGACTGTACGGTTATTGTGACTCCCTAAGGCTTTCCAAATTTCTTTTTTGAAAAAAGATTTCCTTATTTTCATGTCCTAAAAGCAGATTCAAGATCTCGAAGGTGTTCTATCAGTTTTTTGTCGCCATATACTATAAGATTTACTCTACCAAGTTGTAAAGGCTCTAGTATGTTGAAACTCTTATGCAATAAATTTCAGCTTTTTTGTAGTTTCTAACAGAAATGGCATTTTCAATGATTATATATTCTTTTCATCTGACTTTTAGAAGCTCTATTGCTTTTAGAAAAGGATATGTACAAGGTTTTGAGTTTGTAACTTCCTCTCCTTTGCTCACAGTGTCAAATATCCCTGGAAAAAGTTGGTTGAAGGCACTGTGAAAAATATAAACTTCTTAACCAGATACTACCAAAGGTAGGAAATGTTTTTAAGCAGTTCAAAACATTCAATAAGTTTCTCGAAAGCCTTCACTTTGGAAATTAATTGACATTATTTCATTTCGATCAATGTAATTTTTTGCAAAATAATAAGCACCGGCTCTTTTCTGGATTTTAAGATCTAAAGAGGAAGACCACTGTTAGAATTTTTAACTCTCGATTGCTTAAATGTCCTCATCCTTGATTTCTGTATCCATATCAAGAAATTTTTTTTAGGTTATTGCATAAGAGCATAGAATCGAGGAGAAAATTATCCATATAAAAAATTAATTTTTTTAATACAGTTCTGGCTCCAAAATTAAGAACTAAGTGATTTTTAGTCTTTTTCATTAGTTACTGAAAATCATGGATGTAGGATTCTCTACATTTTCCTTGAACTCAGTAATGTCTTCTTTTTTTAGAATTGATCAATAACTAATGACATTGAAAACAAAAGGAGTATTTTAAGTAGCAGAAGTTATCTTTGAAATCAAAGAAAAATGAACAAGAAAGGAAAACGATGGTAGAAGCAAAGATTAGGTGGAAATATTTGGACAGAGTTCCCGTAAAAAAAATTAGATTTGCGTCGGCATCAAATTTAATTTATTAAATAGGCAATCTCTAAAATTATCCTTAAGGAGATAAGCTTGCCTAATGGCTTGAAGTTGTTCCGGAAGTATACCAATTAGCAGATAGATCTTACAATGTGAGCATCACAAAGAGAGAATTAAAAGTAGCAAGGTTTGTTCTGATACAGATTATTCGTGTGGCATCACGAAAGAAAAATAGCAAATTTAATTTTTTTTAAAACAAAGTAAATCTCAATTGAACATGTAAAAGCAATTATTGCTCTAGGAAGGAAAGTGTCACACTTATATTGCATCTGGTTACAGATGGTGAGATAAACGTTTAAAAATAATTAGTGGAATAATTATAATTTGGGGAAAGAGGAAGTTAAGAGTGTATATGGTGAAGATAATCTCATGTATTTTGTTCTAAATTGAGTAAGAGCCTCGAAATTTCAGGATAATACCAAAATGTTTTTAAGAGGAGAATTCTAGTTAAAAGTAATAATATAAACAGTATCATTAAATTATATAAAGTTCAACTCAAAAATCATTATGAAAATGTATTACATGGATCATATTATTAATACTTTAATGTGATCATGGCATCAAGCGTAAATATAAACCAAAATTTAAATGTTGCCCTGACTCAAATAATTAGCAGAGCTTTATCGAAAAATAAGATTTTTATGAATCTAATAATGCGACGGTATATATTAAATATATTGTTACTGTATATAACAGTTACGACACTTATCATCCTTCTTGTTTGATACCTAAGTGATAAACAAAGGAAAAAAGTCGATATATGAGATTTATGGGTGACATATTTAAACTTGATATATACTTTAAAAACACTGTTTAAATATGTCCGAAATGTTTAAGTTCAGTAGAGTACCAACTTATTAAAGATAACGGATAAAAAATTTTATCAAGTTTAAAGGTTATCTCTCAATTCTGCTTAAAAGCAATAACAGGTATGTACCCCCTATTTTAAGGGTGGGAAGTCAAAGTAGCATATCGATTAGACACAAATTCAGTTGAGGGGATTGATTGCAATCTATAGTACAGGAAGCAATGAAATTCAGTGAAAAAGAGAAGGAATATCGAAAAAATTCCTCTTCAGATGATGAATTTGATGAATTTGGGCAACCGAGAATCATGATTATCGGATGCGGGGGTGCTGGGAATAATACTGTAAACCGGCTCTATAATATCGGAATTGAAGGTGCTGAAACGATTTGTATCAATACGGATAAGCAGCACCTTGATAATGTCAGAGCTGATAAGAAGATCCTGGTGGGAAAAACACTTACGAGGGGGTTGGGAGCAGGTGGTTATCCAGAGACTGGGAAAAAAGCTGCTGAACTTGCAAGAGGCACTCTTGAAGAAGTATTAAAGGATGTAGATCTAGTTTTCATCACTGCAGGTCTTGGTGGAGGTACAGGAACAGGTGTTGCTCCTGTGGTTGCAGAAGTGGCAAAGGAACAGGGAGCAATTGTCGTAGGAATGGTCTCCAGCCCCTTCAGAGTAGAAAGGGCTCGCATCTTCAAAGCTGAAGAAGGTCTCGAAGATCTCCGCAGGGCAGCAGATACCGTGATCGTCCTTGATAATAACAGGCTGCTTGACTATGTGCCAAATCTTCCTATTGATCAGGCATTTTCCGTAATGGACCAGCTGATCGCCGAAACAGTAAAAGGAATCACAGAAACGATCACAGTGCCTTCTCTGATAAACCTTGACTACGCGGATATCAGGACCATTATGAGCTGCGGTGGGGTTGCTGTCATGCTGGTAGGCGAGTCAAAAAGCCAGGATAAAAGCAATGAGGTAGTACGCACTGCCCTGAACCATCCCTTACTTGATGTTGATTATAGAGGCGCAACCGGAAGCCTGATCCATGTAACCGGAGGGCCTGACCTTAGTCTGAAGGAAGCCGAAGAAATCGCCTCTATGCTTACCTATGAACTTTCCTCGGGTGCTAATGTCATCTGGGGTGCAAGGATAAGAGAGGATTATGAAGGCAAGGTCAGGGTAATGGCTATAATGACAGGTGTCCAGTCGGCTCAAATCCTGGGGCCTCACACAGGGTCCGGAATTCTGGAACCCAAAGCAGAAACTGAACATATGCAGGAAAAAAGGTACGGGAAAATGGTTCCCGGAAGCCGAAGAG
>PMJC01000053.1 GCA_003157235.1 Methanosarcina sp. | reverse complement strand
TTCTTGCCTGGCACTTTTCCACACCACATAAATATTTCATTCATCTATAGTATTTTTCAAATTACCAGGATTTGTCAGCTAGATCTTTTCTCTTGGACTCATCCCTATCCAATATATTGGTGATCCAATTAATTATGCACACTTTTAAAATAATCTTGGAAATTCATATATTTCTTTATCTGAGGTAACAAACCAGCGGTGCAAGGATACTGCATGAGAGTGAGAAACCATTAACTACTGATTTGGATGCTATGAAGGAGCTACCTAAACTAGGCATGCTATTCGTGCGTGAAGGCAACCTAGAATCTAGCCTTAGAGAGATCTTAGAAGCGACGATCACCATTTCAGGCGCTGATTTTTGCAATATACAGCTACTAGACCCCGAATAATCCGACCTTAAGATTGCAGCTCATCACGAGTTCCCTAAGTGGTGACTGGACTGCTGGAATCCCGTTTTAAGAACAACGAGACATGTGGTGCAGCGCTAAGGCGTGGAAAGAGAGTCATTGTCGAGGACATTGAGCAAAGCTCAATCTTCATCGGCACCCCTGCTCTTGAGATCCAGCTGAACGCTGGTGTGCGAGCGTGTCAGTCTACGCAGCTCGTGAGCCGGTCGGGGAAAGAGCTAGTTGGTATGTTTTCAACGTACTACAAGACGCAATATAAGCCAGACGATCGCGCAGTTCAGCTGCTAGACCTGCTCGCCAATTATGCGGCAGATATTATCGCGTAGGCACCAATCTCAAAGACGCTGCATGAGAACGAAATGGATCATAAGGTTTTCGAACCTTTCGATATTAAACGGCGGCTGTTCTTTGACATGCTCGATACTCTGCCGGCAATGATATGCCTGTTGAGATCTGACTATCAATTCGTCTTTATCAACTGTAGCTTCCATGAAAAGTTTGGTGATGCCATAGGTCAGCGCTGTTATGAGTTTTGCTTTGGGCGTACCAGTCCGTATGAGTTGTGTAAAGCATATAAAGTAATTGAAACCGGTCAACGTCAACATTGGGAAGCTGAAGGACCGGATGGAAGTGTGCTGCATGTCTACGCTTTCCCGTTCACTGATATCGATGGTTTGCCTATGATTCTTGAGATGAAAATTGATATTACCGAGCAAAAAAAAGCAGAAGAACTCTTAGCAAAAATGGAAATTGTTCGCAAACAGGAAATCCATCACCGGATTAGGAATAATTTGCAAATCATCTTTTCTCTACTTGATCTACAGGCAGAAAAGTTCAACAATAGAGGGTATATTAAGGATTCGGAAGTTCTGGAAATCTTCAGAATGAGCCAAGATAGAATCATGTCTATGGCTCTTATTCATGAAGAACTTTACAAAAGTGGAAGACTCGATAAACTTGATTTTTCTTCTTATATTAAGAAACTTATTGATAATCCTTTCTTGACGTACAGACTTGAAAATGAAAATATTAGCGTAAATATGAATATAGAAGAGAACCTTTTNNAGAGAGGAGGGAGAAATCCGAATTAAACTTTACAGAAAAAGATTCGTAGAATTTGAGAACAAAGACTTTAAGAGCACCAGTCTTGTTCTAATAATTTCAGACAATGGCATGGGCACTCATGAACTTAATTTTGAAGATCTTAATACTCTTGGCATGCAGCTTGTAACTTCCCTTGTAAATCAGTTAGATGGTGAGCTTGAACTGAAAAGGGACAAAAGAACAGAATTTACTATGCAGTTTACGTTAACAGAAAAAAACAAATTTATCTGAGTGTGTAATTCTGTTGCAAAAATTCATTTTGATGTCAATTTTTCATTTTATGATGCACATATTTTCCCACTAAAACTCTGCATAGAGTTATTCAGTACAGAATGATAGTAAAACTCACAGAACAGAAAGAAATAATGCTGAAACCCAATTCATTTTCTTCATTTGACAAAGTGTTGATTTTTATTGTAATCGATACCAATGACAATTCAAATATAATCCAATAAATGGTATACTAGAATGCGCTGGGAAATCTATAACATACAGCTGGGCTTGATCCAAACTAAAATACAGGTACCAAAAAAGCATACTCAAAGAATGGGAGAAAAAGATTGATGAGTTGTTNNCTGTTTCATTTCATACTTAGTAGAACTTAGACTTAGTAACTGTTCTTATTCAGATCTATCAGTGATGACGGTGGTCATGCTGACCGTGGCCATGATGATGGCCATGGTAGTAACCGCCGTCATAGTAGCCCCCGTCCACATACCCATAGTCAACAACTGCCGTGGTCGCGACCACTTCAACAGGTTGCAAGATAACGGATTCTTCTACAACACCTACACCGTCATATCCATAGCCATATCCACCTAGGTGATAGTTGCCATGGTGATAACCGTGGTGATTGCCTTGGCGATGGTGGTGATCGGGTGCAGCGCTTACTGCTGCAGCAGTCACGGCCATTAAAAACAAACTACTAGCAAAATACCAAGTATCTTTTTCATTTGTTTTAACATCTTTTAATCTCTTTCTTTTTATCTATTTTTTTAATTTAATATTCTTGAGAAAATTAT
>PMJC01000193.1 GCA_003157235.1 Methanosarcina sp. | reverse complement strand
AAGAAATAATGAAAAAAGCAGTAGCTGGAAAATTTCTCGATACTGCCAGAAAAATCCGAAAAATCAAAACTGATGAAGGCAATTTTCTGGAAATCCCTCTTACAAATTCTGCAGATGAAATCGTAGAAGACTTTCCAGTCATTGAGCAGGAAAATCCCGAATTTTTTGGGAAGGCATGCATCTGGAAAGAATTCCTCGAAAACCACTTTTCTGAATCCGAACTTGCGTATGTCCCATCAGGCTGGCAGATTCTCGGAGACATAATAATAGTCAGAATACCAGAAATACTTGAAGACAATAAATTGAGGATAGCTGAAGCTCTGCTTGCTAAGTGTCCAAGTTGCAAAAGCGTCGTAAGAGACTTTGGAATTGAAGGGCAGTTTCGCCTGCCGAAAAGGGAACTTCTTCTCGGAAGCAGGACGGAAACAGTGCATAAAGAACATGGCTGTTTCTTCAAGCAGGACGTAACAAAAGTGATGTATTCCAAAGGCAACCTTGAAGAGAGGAAAAGGATGAGTAGGATGGGAAAAGGAGAAATCGTAGTAGATATGTTCGCAGGAATAGGGTATTTTTCAATTCCCATGGCTGTCCATTCTAGGCCTAAAAAAATTACAGGAATTGAAATAAACCTTGAATCCTTTGCCTACCTAGAAGAAAATATCAAGCTAAATAGAGTAGGAACTATAATTGTCCCAATTTTTGGAGATTGTTCGAAGTTTACTCCCGAAGGAACAGCTGACCGCGTTCTTATGGGGTATGTAGGAAACACGGATTATTACCTGGGCCAGGCTATTAAAACCCTGAAGAGTAGTGGAGGTATTCTGCACTATCACGAAACAGTCCCCGAAAATTTAGCCAGAACCAGACCTCAAGAAAGGATCCGAAAAGCTGCAGAGTCCCTGGAAAAGAAAGTAGAGATTTTAGAGACGCGCAGGATAAAGAAGTATTCTCCTGGTATTCTGCATGTGGTTGTGGACGCTAGAGTATTCTAGTGAGACTTCTATATCCTAGTCATGTTTAAAGTCGGATATGGTTACTATACTATAAATAGACTTGAAAATAAGAGTGATAACCAAATCTGAAGATCATATTCAAGATTCTTTGCTAAGATAAATACAGCTCAATTATGAGACTTTTTATTATTTTCTGATTTTTGAATTTATGAAATTATCTTTACATTGTCAAATTTCTTTTCTGCATCTAGGGGTATCCAAAAAATTTAATTATTAATAACCTAAAAAACACTATATTTATTGAATTAAATACTCAAATAAATGAATAACTTCCCATCCTATTTATTTTGCATATTTACTTCACAATTACCTTGCCCAGAAGATTGTGTTTATTCTGGTTTTAAATCGTACCTAAAATAATCCGTGAATTGCCATCGAAGACTCAAATGTGACTTTGATCACGGATGCCAAATTTTTTTTGAGTCAACTACATTGCCCAAATAGATTTTGGGATCTAAATTGTTAAAAATAGTAACTAAATTTTATAGTTTAGACGTTCACAAACTCTGTTTCATTTCTACAAGCCTAAGTATATTTGGTGAAAAATAACAACAACTTTTCGAGCTAAATGATGATGGAATTTAGCCTTCAAAAAATTGTTTCCATCAGAAAAATTTGGTTTTATTACATGTGAATTGACAAGTGATTTTTGGATTTGTGAGGATTTCGATAAACTCCTCAATTTTGTCGTATGCATATAATAGGTATATAAAAAAATTCGTGAAAATCAGAAATTTATCGAAATCCCCTATGATCTTCTGCAACTGTAGGATTGATCATATAAATGCTTTTTTTGTTCATCTAAGAGAAAAATCAATTAAGGAGAATTTTCAGCTAATGTCAGTAGTTCTATTTGCTGTAGTTCCAAATGATTATTTTTATGTATTTTCAATTTTTCCTTAATAATTCACAAGAAAAAAACTTGATCAATACATCTTAATTCTATCTTTTGTAATCATCTACATAAAATTCAATATTATAAAGTTGTGCGGCATAAAATATATATACCTAACTAAATTACGTTGTTATTATTTAGGAGTTTATTTTTGAGTTTATGTATCTATTGATGAGCGCGAAGCGCTAGATTTCGTTCTCTAGTAAATTTCAGTAAAAAATTCGGTATTAATTTTACTGGAATATTGTATAATTCCTCAATTTCGTCTGTTACTAGTTTAATAATATACATTATGATTCTTGATTTTATTTTCTATGCTATTATGCAAGAACTGATTTTGACGCATTAAAAACGTTATACATCATAGAGAATTTCTATAAATTTTAATACTAAAATGTGTAGATGTTTTTCGAAATTCTTTAGAGACTTCAGTTATATATAATAACATCAATCATGTAATTGTGGGACCCCATCATTAATTCAGTCTCTTTTTTCCAAAAATGTAGTTGGCGACTCGGATGGCATCTATGTCCCCGGTTTCCTTTTCTGGAGAGTCACTTAATTTCACCACCGAAATACCATTAACGCTATGCAGTTTTATGACCATGTTGAGAGGAGGACTTTTCCTGAAGAAAACTGAGTTATTGGTAAGACTTGTGCCTATCCCAAAACTACAGTTGATTTTGCCTTCACAATATTTTTTGATCCCGATTGCAGATTCCGAATCAAGAGCATCACTGAAAACGATTACTTTTCTTATAGGATCTATCCCCATTTTCCTATAATGCTCTATCACCCTATCCACAAAATAGTAAGGATCTCCGCTATCATGTCTGACTCCATCGTAGATTTTTGATAACTTCGTGTCCATGTCCTTAAAAAATACATCCGAGCCGAAAGTATCTGTAAGGGCAATTCCAAGGTCTCCATTAAAGACATTTACCCAGTTTTCAAAAGCGAAGCGGTTTGCGTACCTGAGACCTACAATAGCAGAAGTACCCATAATCCACTCGTGGCTTACGGTACCTATTGCTCTCAGGCCATATTTCTTTGCGAAATACACATTACTCGTTCCTCCAAAAGTCTTTATCGGAATGAGGGTTTTAATTACATTTTCATGAAATTCAAAACTTCTACGCCTGCGAGTCCCGAATTCAGAAAAAAAACAATTATTTTCTTCGAGGGCTTTTCCGATTTCAAGAATCTTTTCTTTATAAGCTTCAATTACAGATTTATGTGCGTAGTTATTTTCTGAGTTTACCTTCCAATCTTTTTCAATGGTTCCGAAATAAAGTTCCGAAATTGCAGCCATAAGGACTACCTCCCAGAGAATAGTGCTGTGCCAGGGCCCTTTTATCCGGATATCCAGATCTTTATCTTGAGTTAGGCAAATTTTCACCTCGTCAAACTTAAAACGAAAGTTTTTAAGGTATTCTACGTACATGGATTTAAGATAAGGGCAGTGCTCAGGGAGCCAGTTATATTCTTCTTCTGTTAGCTTCAACTTAGATATTTTCTCTTCTATGATTCTTTCGAGCTTTTCTACAAACTCTGTGGAAAAGCGCTGGGATCCCCGGTTGGTAAACCGATACTCAGCTTCTGCTTTAGGAAAAAATTCTAGTACTGCTAGTTGCATCGTAAATTTGTAAAGATCGTTGTCGAGTATTGAATTTATCACTTTGGATCTTCCTATAATTTTTTAGCTTGCCCCTTAAGCAAATCAATAGCTTATTTATTTAATAACTTTCTGCTTCGCAATATGAGCATGCTACATTTTTTAAAATTTATGACATCCTGATACATCAAGTTTTCTTCATTGTAATTTTCACAGTAAAATTTGACATTTCTGAAACTTAGAAAAATGTATTTATCGCCAAGTGCATAAATCTCTTAACTGACCATAAATTAAAAGTTCAACGAAAGAAAGCATTGAAAAAACTTAAGGACGCGGAAAAGATTATCCAGTGCTCTCTTTCTTCCGGGGTTATACAATAATGGATGACTGAAATGGGAATATTTGCATCCGAAACAGTATAAATAGATTCCAAATGGATTACACATTTTTGTCATAACTTTAAGTCCACTAGGAATCTTATTTTTGTCCCCAATATTATATTTCCACATAAATATCAAGGGCTCTACATTGAGTAAATATATATTTAATGATTCTTCTCTTATTACCCTTAAAAGGTTTCTACCATTTTGCTGATGAAATTTTCAATAATGTTTAATCAAAATGCATTTTTTGGTGTTAATACGAGTTTTAGCTTTCTCCTTCTCAAAGTGCTTAGATATTTTTAGTCTCTTCTGATATATGTGCGGTTTGATTTTTGACAATTCAGGATTTTTTTCCTTTGTACAGTTTTTATGAATGTACTTACCTATTAACCTATGCGGCCATATTTCGTGTGGATACTCAATCTCTTTATGTTCCAAACATTAATCTCGATAATCCATGAGATCCACTTGTACTATTTTTTCCGTATTCATCTCCTTTTTTACTTCAGACTTAAATCTGACTTCAAAATTTGGAATACTATTATGTCCAATAATTGCTTAATAATAGTGAGCATAAAAATTTTCATTTATTTTCTTAAAATGCAGTGATATTAATCGTTTTATTAGAATTGATCAACAATTTATTGATATGATTCCAAATTTAAAAAAGTAAATTTTGAAGCTTTGTTAAGTTTCAATTACAATAATCTTTACAAGAGTCTTATTGCGGTGTGTGAAATTTGAATCCATGAATTCCTATGGTAATAAGCCAATATTCTTATATTTTTAGATACTATTAAAATCATAATATGGAAAATAAAAGGGTATACATTTAAGATAATTGATATCTACCATCTATCATTGTATGAAGAAAATTTACTTTTGCTCGTAATGTTAGATCTCGCTACATGAAGTAAAAACTAGAAATTTAGAGACTTTTTAAGGTCCTTTTAAATCGCAAAAAATTATAATTGTTCCCCACATTCTGCGATTGGAATGAATTAAACCACCCGAAAGTAGTAAAAAGCTTCTTTTTGCACGAATGATGTTACATCTGGATGAATTTTATATCAAAAACTGAGTTTTTAAGTGGAATCCTCAGAGTTATGGATGTAAAAAACAAAATTTACTTTTGCTGACTCTTAATAAAAATAGCTCTCTTCCCTCAAATAAGGAGGAAGCCAGAATGATGATCGCAGGAATCGATGAAGCAGGAAAAGGACCTGTAATCGGGCCCATGTGCATAGGAGGCATAAAAATAGAGGAGTCTAAAGCTCATATCCTCAAGTTACTTGGGGTTGCTGACTCCAAAAAATTGACACCACAAAAAAGAGAGCACCTTGCAGGCCTAATAAAAAAGCATTCAGAAGGCTATGTTATACTTGAAGTCAGCCCCTTTCAGATAGACGAACTACGCAAGATAATGAGCATGAATGAAGTAATGGTAGTTTGCTTTGCAAAAGTACTTGAACAGCTTAAGCCTGATCTCGTGTATGTTGATGCTGCTGATGTCAAAGCCGAACGTTTTGCTGAAAATCTTCGTAGGCAGTACGCAAAAAACAATCAAAAAGATTCAACGAAAATTAATATAATTTCCATGCACCAGGCAGATGTGCTATATCCCACAGTCTCAGCAGCCTCTATTATTGCAAAGGTGCGCAGGGATGAAATTATCAGAGAACTAAGAACAGAGTGGAGGGCAGATTTTGGTAGCGGTTATCCCTCAGACCCGAAAACAAAAGAATTTCTCTTTAATTGGGGAAGACAACACTTTGGAGAATTTCCCAGAATTGTCAGACAGTCCTGGAAGACTGTAGAGAATATTAGAGAAAAACTGAAAAACGCAGAAATGGAGTGAAATAGCAGGAAATCTATCCAGTCTGTCATAAATCAGTTGAAAGATATCTATTTTGATTTGATATTTTCTTATTACTAACTAATTGGGAAATAAAAACCATAACTGATACCCAACAATTAAATGAACTAAGCCATCGAAATTGTTCATTGAATCTCAGTAAAGATGGTTATTGATACTATTTTACCCAGGTTGCTAGGTACAGATAATAAATATAGAGGAACTCAAGAATCCT
>PMJC01000260.1 GCA_003157235.1 Methanosarcina sp. | reverse complement strand
GAAGGAGATTACACTGGATCTGTGGGTGATGGTACAATTTTCGATATCTTTAAAAACTATATTGAAAATTAGGGAAATCAGGAATAAAACGAAGCATATAACCAAATAAAGCCATAGATTTCGGATAATTTCTTTCAATTTAGAGAAGTTGCGCGAACATATCTAGTTGCTTTAGTAGGGTATGCCACCATAAATCTGATTATTTTACATGATTTTGAGTTGAAATATAAAAGCCAGAATAGAATAAAAAGTATCTTCCAAATAATCGAAAGGCATCTCTGCAACCTATAAGATAGTAGAGGTAGATGCTGCAGTCCCCTATAAACATAAGCTTGCAAATCTGTGGAAGGCGGAAACAAACTTCTTAATGCAAAAGGAACTGGAAATACAAAATGGCCATTATGAAAAGGTCGAAGATTAAACTACTGTGCATCTCTGCTTCGAAGCGATCCAAAAGATGGGCTTCAAAAATCAAGATGGATTTTGTGGTCGAAGACGGCTCAGCTGCTGAACTAATTGCCCACTGTACAATAACCTAATGCTGTGAAGGTGATCCATAAAATGGATGCTAGTGATACTTATAGGGAAAAAGTACAATCAAATTATGCTAAAATTCACTTATAAGATCCTCATAGAAGTATTCAGGTAATTCCAATGACCCATATCAACAATCGAGAAAAAACAGCTATTGCATTATTTTTTCTTCACTTATTTCTACAATTGTGGAATATCTGAAATTTGATTATAGCATTTATATAGGGAAAAAAATTATATATGTTAGATCGGGAGGTATGCGGGACAAAAAATGACAAAATAAAAATACTCGAAAAAATATCCCTTAATGTGGAAAATTCCTAAAGCATAATCAAAAGCTATTAGACATTGCCGATGGATGAGGAGTTGGAATTCCAGGGAATCACTGAGTGTTGTGCTCCCAGAGCCCTGGAGCACGTGGACGGCATGGCAGTTATCAAGGGTAAATCAAAAGCTGAAGCATCCCCATTATAAGTGTTGATGATTCTCTGATTGAAATAATCCATGAAGATGAAATCATTTATGTGAATGAAAAAGCGGCAGAAACTCTCATGTCCATGACCTTGAAGAAGACGATACTTTTTAATTTATTGTTAAATGAATGCTATTATAATATCTTTCCATTCCTTTTTACCCTAAATGTCCATCGTTCATATAATTTTATTTGAGAATGTAGAAAAACTTTTCAAAGACCTGAAATTTAATTTTTACATGAGGTGGGAAGCATAATTGACGAAATTATAATCCTTGAGAAAAAGTACTCTGAAAAAAACTTACAACTTATAACAGGAAAAAAAGATATCTCTCTAAATTGTGAAGATATTCCAGAAGAGATGCTGTTTTTAAGTGAGGTTATAGAGGATCCACTCAAACTACCTTATCTACTGGATACCTTCTACATTGCAAATATAAAAAATGAAAACGCTTTTCATTTTGCTCTCTTGCGAGTTCAGGTAGATTCCGACCTTAGGATGCATGAGGATCTTCAGAAATATCAGCAAAGGAAGTATGTAGCTGAAACACTGGAAAAGTTACTTTATGGAGAACTTATGCTTTCTGTGGGAAAAAATTTAGACACAGAAGACGCTTGATTGATGTTGCTATCTTCTTACAATAAGCCTTTCTTCTTTTTACGGACATTTGAGAAGGATCAGAAAGAAATACCACTTTTCCAGTAGTTTTATATGATGTACCAGTCGGTATCATCGACCAACAGATTTTCCTTGATACCTACTGTCCTTCTGGGAAGCTTGAGAGCGTGGGTAATTGAATCTGAAAGATCTTGCAGGTACTCTTTACAGGAGAGACTATTAAAAATAAAGGATTTCGAGGGTTGGAGCATTTTCTGAATTGTAGTCTCCCTGGGAACGATATTTACTTGTATGTCGACTATTTTCAAAGCTTTTTCCATTGCAGTCCGGAAATCTCCTATACAGTAAGCTATCCTGTGAATGTAGTTCCTTCTCGTTTTTTCAAGATAAGCGGCAATTCTTTCGCTCTCCAATTTTATGAAATCTCTCTTAATCCGCACCACATTACATTTTCCCATCATGAAACTGTAATGCATGAAAGGGTATTGCATATCAAGTTCCCTGGGAGTAATACCGCAAGTTCCAAAGGTGACAATATGCACATCCTCAAGTTTTGCGATATCGAAGATTACTCGATCGAACTTTTTGTGAGAGGGACTTTCATGATAGGGTTTTTTTTTTGAGCAGGGAACGAAAACACAGAGCTTTTTGGAAGGGGCTTCATACTCTTTCAGAATCCAGTCGTTGGCCCTTAACATATCCGGGTGATAAATTATTTTATCAGTATCAAGAGGTTCTGGAGAACGTTCAGCTTCAGGAATGATGGGCTCCATAAACGTCATCGGTAATTGAGTGTGGATATAATATATATAACTATAGTAAACGAATGAATAATTTTCACTTCCTTAAATCAATTATGGTTTCAAACACAATTACTTACCCTTAATCAACTCGAAATTCTATAAACCTTAAAAATGATGAAAAGACAAGGGAAAATTGTTCCAGTATTTCTTTTTTTCAGTATTTTCCGTACTCTACGCAATTTATATCTAAATTTAAGATTGGTGAAGAAATTTTGGTATTTGACCATAAAATGCATTTTTCTCATAATATGAAGTGTTGATTTTTATTGAGAGAATTATAACTATAGTTTTTAAATAAATTAGTTGCAGTTATAATAACAATGATATAACTTACAGTATTTCCTATTTTGTATAGTTCAGAATTAACATTCATATGATTTTTAATTCTCTCTCAATAGTTAATAAGAAAAAATTTCATTAATACATCTTGATCCCATTTTGTAACCTCCTCTAGATAACTTAATATTGTAGATTTCTAAAGTATAAAATTATGCATAGTCTCCATTATATTGTTTTGTGATTTTTTTTGAATATATTTTTAGTTCATATATCGTTTAATTGAGAGCTAAGCGCTTTATTCTCAAAAACTGACTTGAACATATTAAAAATGTGATTCATTATACAGGATTCCTGCAGAGAAAAGAACTAGAGGTAAATTCAAAATCTTCTGTATTTCAATTAATTTCATTTATATTCAGTAAAGATATAATCCGTAAAAAATATATTACTTTCTCTGTTTTTTTGTAAACTCATAAATATAAGTTGAGATTAATAGATTATTGAAGTATATATTTTAAAGTTGACAAACTCCTTAACCGGATACAAATGAAGAAGAATGAATTGTAATTAGTCTACCCACATCTCAAACTTTCAACATAAATCCTGAGAATCAACACTTTCTTTTGAGTGTTTCCTTGTAAAAACCATGCATATTAACCATGCAAAATAACCTATAAAACTAAATTTTAAGCCTTAAGCTATTGTGTTTTTATACTCGATATGAAAATCATATCTTATTCATTCGATCGGGTATGATATTTAAAGAAAATTGTTATTCTCAATATCCTTGCTACAGCTAGGGTAAAATACACACTCTAAAA